>JALONY010000249.1 GCA_025454715.1 Anaerolineae bacterium | reverse complement strand
TCGCCCATCACGGCCTTTTGCAAATCGCCCTCGGCCTCGAAATTGAGCACCAAAATCGGCAAATTATTCTCTTGGCACAAGGTGAAGGCGGTCAAGTCCATCACCTCGAAGCGTTGCGCCAGCACCTCGGCATAGCTCAAGTGCGGCAGGCGCACCGCGTCGGGGTTCTTCTTGGGGTCGGCGGTGTAGATGCCGTTGACCTTGGTGGCCTTAATCAAGATGTCCGCGCCGATTTCCATGGCGCGCAGGGCGGCGGCGGTATCGGTGGTGAAATACGGGTTACCGGTGCCGCCGGTCATGATGACGGCGCGGCCTTTTTCCATGTGGCGCACGGCGCGCAAGCGGATGTACGGCTCGGCGACCGTGTTCATCTGGACGGCGGTCTGCACGCGGGTCGGGATGCCGACTCGCTCCAGCGCGTCTTGCAAGGCGAGGCCGTTCATCACGGTGGCAATCATGCCCATGTGGTCGGCGGTCGGTTGCGCCATCCCGCGCCCGATGCCGATTTGGCCGCGCCACAGGTTGCCGCCGCCGATGACGATGCCGATTTCGACACCGAGCTGGGCGATGGCGGCGATTTTCTGGGCAATCAGGTTAGCGCGGTCGGGGTCGATGCCGAAGCCTTGGGGGCCGTTCAGGGCTTCGCCGCTCAGCTTGAGCAAAATCCGTTTGAAGCGAGGGGTGGTCATGGCGGGTTCTCCTGCGTGTCTGTACGAAAATCCGGTGGGGTCACCACCCGAAAAAAAGGGGATGAGCAATACTGCTCATCCCCCGTTTGGGCGGTTGCGCGAAAAAAATGATGTTCGGTTCGCGGTTGGGTGTCCATCGCGACCCATGATACACCACTTGGCGCAGGTGCGAAACCGTCGGCTGTCCGGTTTACTCGGCGGCTTCGTCGGCGGGCGCGGCGGTCTCACCCAGCGCAAAGCGCGAGAAGCGCGCCACTTGGATGCTCTCGCCCACCTCGGCCACCGTCTCGCGAATCAGGTCGGCGATGGTGCGGCTGCTCTTGCCGTCATCGCGGAAGAACTTCTGATCCATCAACACGATTTCCTCATAGAAGGCCGCCATACGCCCCTCGGCGATTTTGTCGGCCATCGCGGCAGGCTTGCCCTCTTGCAGGGCGCGGTTGGTCTGGATTTGGCGCTCGTGCTCAATCACCTCGGCGGGGATTTGGTCACGGGTGACGTACTGCGGCGACAAGCTGGCGATGTGCTTGGCCAGCTCGGCGGCCAGCGTGCGGAAGGCCGCGGTGTTGGCGACGAAGTCGGTCTCGCAGTTCAGCTCGACCACGACCGCGAGGCGCTTGTTGAAGTGTTGATAGACCTCAATCAGGCCTTCGTTCATGGTGCGGCCTGCGCCCAGCTTCTTGCTGGCCTTGGCCAAGCCCTTCTCGCGCAGGAAGTCGGCGGCCTTTTGCATGTCGCCGTCGAATTGCTCGAGCGCCTTCTTGCAATCGAGCGGGCCGACGCCGGTCATCTCGCGCAGGTCTTTGACCATTTGTCCGGTGATGGTAGCCATGGGGTGCTGCTCCTTAAGGGGTAGGGGGTTCGACGAGTCTTAACATGGGTGGTACAAGCACAGGGACGCGGCATGTTGCGCGTCCCTGCGGTGGTGCATCGTAAACACAGCGAAACGAGCGAGGGGGGTTACTTCTCTTCCTCGTCGAAGTCGAGCTGGGCACTGCGCAGCTTGGCGAGGGTCGATTCGCCGAGGTAACGCTCGTCCTTGGCGTCCTCGTCGTCCTCGAAGTCGATGCTGGCGGCGGGGACGTTGCCCATGGCGGTGGCGAAATCATCGCCCTGCTCGGCATCCTCACCCTTACGCATCGCCTTGCCTTCCAGCACGGCGTCGGCAATCGCGCCGACCACCAGCTTGATGGCGCGCATGGCGTCGTCGTTGCCCGGCACGATGTAGTCGATGGTGTCGGGGTCGCTGTTGGTGTCGGCCAGCGCCAGAACGGGGATGTTCAGCGAGTTGGCTTCCTTCACGGCGGTCTCTTCACGCTTGGTATCGACCACGACCACGAGGTCAGGCAGGCGGCGCATCTCGCGGATGCCGCCCAAACGCTCGTTGAGGGCGATAATCTCGCGCTCCAGCATCAGGGCTTCGCGCTTGGTCAAGAGCTTGAACTCGCCCTTTTCGCGGCGAATCTCCAGCTTCTTGAGGGTGTCGATACGATCCTTGATGGTGCGCCAGTTGGTCAGGGTGCCGCCCAACCAGCGTTGGTTGACGTAGGGCATCCCGCAACGGGCGGCCTCGGCAGCGACGGTGTCTTGGGCTTGGCGCTTGGTGCCCACGAACAGCACGGTGCCGTTCTTGCGCGCAATCTCGACCACCATGTCATAGAACGAGTTGAGGTTGGTGAAGGTTTGGCGCAGGTCGATAATGTGGATGCCATTGCGGGCGGCGTAGATGAACGGCGCCATCTTGGGGTTCCACTTTTGGGTGCGGTGGCCGAAGTGCACACCGGTTTCCAACAGCTCACGCATGGTGAGTTTCGAGGGCATGGGTCTCTCCTAAAGGGACAGTGTTTGAGCGTTCACGCCGTTCATCCTGATGGGGGCAAGGTGCAAAAGTGGAGCGCACCCAACACCGCCCCAAAACAGTCCGGGCGTGTGATATTTGGCAAAATGCCGTGCGAAATTGTACGGGCAGGGGGTCGGGAAATCAAGGGCGGTGGGGGTGGGGCGTGTGGTATACTGGCCAGCGCTTTCGCGCCCCGCACCGGAGCACCCGATGAACACTCGCCTGCGCTTGCTGGTCGTCTTTTTGGGCGGCGTGCTGGTCGCCGCCACCTTCACCTTCGACCGCTGGTTCCCCCCGCTGGTCGGCGACCAAAACGTGATTCTCTTCCCAGAACTGCCCGAAGCGCTTCAAGAAGCCTTCGACGCCCTGCCCTCAGACCAACGCGAGGCTTACCTTGCGTTGCGCGAGCGCGACACGGTCTTGGCCGCCCGCATGGCCGCCGCCGCCCTCCAAGCCCCACGCCTTGCCCCTGAGGACGCCCAAGACAACCCCAACCGCTCCGGCCAAGTCGAAATCGACACCGCCGAATTCGAAGCCATCGACCCGACCCGTAGCGCCACCGGCACCCTACGTTTATATGAGATGCCCGACGGCTCGCGCTATGTGTGGCTCGAGGAATTCTCGGTCGTGCCCAGCGCCGGATTGCGCCTTTTCCTCTCGGCGCTCACGGTCGAGGAAATCGAGGCGCTCGCCCGACAAGACGAGGGCGAAAACGAGTATAAACTCACGCTCGAAGACCTCCTGCTCGACCCATTGCGTTTCGATGTCGGCAACCAAGCCTACGACATCCCCCGTGAAGCCGACCTGAGCCGCTACAACAGCATCCTGCTGTACAGCACCGAGTTCGATCTGTTGTGGGCCATCGCCGAGTTCTAGGTCACGCCTTATAGCGCTCCGGCATCGGCTCGCGCTCCACCCGCGCCACCTCGAACCCGCACGATTGGTACGTCCGCAGCGCATACGCCCCGTCGAGGTTGCACGTGTGCACATAGACGTAGGCGGGCTGGCGCGCCCATGCCCGCTCGAGGCCATAACTCAGCAAATACTTGCCCAGCCCGCGCCCATGATAGGCCGCCCGCAACCCGAAATACGCCACCTCGGTCGCGCCGTCGGGCAAGGCGGCCAATTCGATGTACCCAGCAGGAACCCCGCCCACCGATAAGACCGATACCTCGGCCTCGGCCAAGGCCGCCGCCAGCGCGTCGGCGGGCATCAGCAAGCGGTCACGCCAGCGCAGGGCGTCGCCCACCTCGCGG
>JALONY010000248.1 GCA_025454715.1 Anaerolineae bacterium | reverse complement strand
TGAGCACCTACGCGGGCGGGCAATGCGTCGGCGGGCAACTGCGCGACTCGTTGACCGATGCCGCGTTCGCCAGCGGGCAGGTCGGGGTGGCGGTCATCACGCCGTCCGAGGCCGATGTCGAGGCCGCCTTCGATAACGTGGTGGTGACCCAGCCATGACCCGCGCCCACCTCCGCATGACCGGTTGCCGCCTGAACCAAGCCGAGCTGGACGCAGTCGGTCGGCAATTGCAAGCACAAGGCCACACCCTGACCGACGACCCCACCACCGCCCAGTGGCACGTCGTCAACACCTGCGCGGTGACGCAGCAGGCCACCGCCAGCAGCCGCAAGCTGATTCGCGAATTGCACCGCGCCAACCCCGACGCGCACATCACCGTGACCGGTTGCTACGCGCACCTCGCGCCCGACGAGGTGCGTGGGTTGGCGGGGGTGGTGCGCGTGGTCGATAACACCGGCAAGGATACGCTGGTGCAGCACCTGACCGGCCAGCCGCCCCAGCCGTTCGACCATGAGCCGCTGGCGCGGGAGGCCGGTGTGACGCGCACGCGGGCGTTCGTGAAGGTGCAGGACGGTTGCGACAACGCTTGTACGGCGCGGGGGGCGGGGCGCACCCGCCCATTTGCCGAGGTGGTGGACGAGGTGCGCGGCCTGCTGGCGATGGGCTACTCGGAGGTGGTGCTGACCGGCGTCCACCTCGGCAGCACCGGCCACGACCTCGGGCTACCCAACGGTCTATACGAGCTGGTGCGCTTAATTCTGCGCGAGACCGACCTGCCGCGCCTGCGCTTGTCGTCGGTCGAGCCGTGGGATTTGCACCCCGATTTCTTCACGTTGTGGGCGGATGCGCGGGTGTGTCGCCACTTACACCTGCCGCTCCAGTCGGGCAGTGACCGCACGCTCAAGCGGATGTTGCGCCGCACCACCCAAGCGCAGTTTAGCGCGCTGTTACAGGCCGCCCGCGCCGTCGCGCCCGACCTGTGCGTGACCAGCGATGTCATCGCGGGCTTCCCGGGCGAGACCGACGCCGATTTCGACGAGTCGCTGGCGTTCGTCGAGCGGTGCGACTTTGCGGGGTTGCACGTCTTCCCGTATAGCCCACGGGCGGGCACGGCGGCGGCGCGGATGCGCGGCCACGTCCGCGAGGAGGCCAAAAAAGCGCGGGTGGCGCGCTTGATTGCCCACGGGGCGGCGCAACACCAGCGCTTCATGCAGCGGTTCGTCGGGCAGATTCGCCCAGTTTTGTGGGAGAACGTGGCCGGTGCCACGCCGGACGGCTTCGTGAATGTGGGGTATACTGACAATTACCTGCGGGTGGGGTGCGTCCACCCCCGCCCACTGACCGGCCTGTTGACGCCCGCACGTTTGGGCGAGGCCGATGGGGCGCATTTGCGCGCCCAGCCGCTGGACGATTGGAACTGACGAGAGGACATCCCCCATGAGCACCACCCGTGACCAACTCAACGCCGCGCTGAAAGAGGCCATGGTCAGCAAGGACAGCCACCGCCGCGACATCATCCGTGGTTTGCAAAGCGCCATCAAGCAGGTCGAAATCGACACGCGCACCACCCTCGAGGATGCCGACGTGCTGACCGTGCTGCAAAAAGAGGCCAAGAAGCGCCGCGAGGCCATCGAAGAGGCGCGCAAGGCGGGGCGCACCGACATCCTCGAGGCCGAGCAGGCCGAATTGGTCGTCATCGAGGGCTTCTTGCCGCGCCAGCTCTCGCTGGACGAGCTGAAGGCCATCGCCGCCGAAATCATCGCCGAGGTGGGCGCGACCAGCGCCAAGGACATGAACAAGGTGATGGGGCCGATGATGGCGCGGGTGAAGGGCTTGGCCGACGGTAAGCTGGTCAACCAAGCCGTCCGCGAGTCGTTGGGCGCGTAGTTGCGCGTGGTGGTGGTGCGCGTGCCGCGATGATCCCTTCACTGGCCGACTTTTTGCACCGCACGTTCGGCATCGACCGTGAGCGGGCGGCGCGCCGCCTCAACCGCGCTTCGCTGGTGCTGGCTGGCGTCATCATGACGCTGGTCAGCACGCTGGTGGTGGCGTTCGATTCGTTCTTCCCCGGGCAGGGCTTCGTCAGCACCTTAGAGGTCGGGCAGGTCTCGACCCGCGACATCTTCGCGCCCATCTCACGGACGTATGTCAGCGGGGTGCTGACCAACCAGCGCCGCGACGAGGCACGCACCGCCATCCAGCCGATTTACAACCAAGCCGACCTCAACGTCGCCCGCGAGCAGTCCAACCTGACGGCGCGCATCCTCGAATTCATCGACAACGTGCGGCGCGACCCGTATGCCACGCTGGAGCAACGCACCGCCGACCTCCAGAAAATCACCGCGCTCCAGCTCAACCCCGAGACCACCGTGCCCGCCATCGCCCAGATGAGTGACGAGGCGTGGTTGTTGATTCGCGGGGAGGTGCTCAGCCTGCTGGAGCGCGTGATGCGCGACTCCATCCGCGAGGCCGACACGGCGCGCATCCTCGAACGCTTGCCCAATCAGGTCAGTTTGCGTTTCAGCTCCAGCGAGGTGGCCATCATCGTCGATGTGGTCGATGACCTGATCCGCCCCAACCAGCGCATCGACCTCGACGCCACCGAAGCCGCCCGCACCGCCGCCGCCGCCGCGGTCAACGAGCAAACCGTGAGCTTCCAGCGCGGGCAATTGGTGGTGACGGCGGGCACCATGTTGCGCCCCGCCGACATCGAGGCGCTGGGGCAACTCGGGCTCATCCAGTCGGCAGACCGCCGCCTGCCGGACATCTAGCGGGCAGCCGCGCACGCTGTGGCTGTTGATGACCGTGTTTTGCGTGATGCTGGTGGTGGCGCGCCTGAGCGTGCTGGGCGAGTATTACCTGTTTCCGGCGGGGGTGTTGGCCTTGCTCTATGTCTCGATGTCCACCCCGGGCGTCGGCTTGATTGGTGCGCTGGGCTTCGCCTTCTTGTGCGGCCTCTTGGCCGATGGCTCGATGGAATTTACGATGCTGGTGGCCGCCAACGGCATCATGGGCACCTTGGCGTTGCGCCGCCCAGAACGCCTCAACAGCTACATCGTGGCTGGGTTGCTGGTGTCGCTGGTCAACCTCGGGCTGTTGGCGGTGTTCTCGCTGGGCGCGCCCACCCCGCCCAGCTATGAGGAACTGCTGACGCGGAGCGTGTTCTCGCTGCTCAACGGCGTGATTACCGCCGCGCTCACGCTGGTCGGGCTGTACCTGCTCGGCCAGACCTTCAACCTGCCGACCGTGATGCGCTTGATGGAGCTCAGCCAGTCGGGGCAACCGTTGCTCCAACGCCTGATGCGCGAGGCGCCGGGCACCTATCAGCACAGCTTGCAGGTGGCCAACCTGTCGGAGCAGGCCGCCAACGCGGTCGGGGCCAACGGCGCGCTGGTCTATGTGGCGGCGCTGTAAGCGCCGAGCTCATCATCGCCCACGTCACCAAAGGCATGGCGATGGCGCGCCAGCACCGCTTGCCGTCGCGCATGGTCGATTTCATCAAGGAGCACCACGGCACGACGTTGGTCAAGGTGTTCTATCAGCAGGCGGTCATCCGCGCCGGAGACGACCCGAGCAAGGTGGACGAGGCGCTGTTTCGCTACCCGGGGCCGCGCCCGCAGACCAAAGAGACCGGCATCATGATGCTGGCCGACTCGTGCGAGGCGGCCTTGCGCTCCGCCGAGGTGCGCACCCGCGACGACATCCGCCACCACGTCAACAAAATCATCAACAGCTACCGCGAGCGCGGCGAGCTGGACGAGAGCGGCCTGACGCTGGGTGACCTCGTCAAAATCGAGGCGATTTTTACCAGCCTAATCGAGGCCAGCGTCCACCCGCGCATCAATTATGACGAGGCTATCGCCCGCGCCCGCTTGACTCAATCGATGCCGCTGGTGCGGGTCGAGCGCCCCGATGCGCCCGATGTGCGGCGCACCGACGAATTGGCGTGGCTGTCGCCCAACGTCGCCAACAGTGACCGTGCGCTGGGCTTGCCCGCCACCGATACCCCCGACACGCCAGATGATGAGGAGTACGACGATGACCGCACCCGCGCATGGGATTGACGTGCAAAACGAGGCCGATTGGCCGATGGACGCCGACGCGCTGGCGCGTGCCGCGCTGGTGGTGCTGGCGCAAGAAGGCCGCGACCCGCGCAGCGCCATCACGGTGGTCGTGACCGACAACGACGCGGTGGCCGCGCTCAACCGCGAGTTTCGCGGCATCGACGCCCCGACCGATGTGCTGTCGTTCCCCGCCGACCCGTTGCCGCCCGAATTGGCCAGCGCCATGGCCGATGAGCCGCCCTACTTGGGCGATTTGATCATCGCCTTCCCGTATGCCAGCGCCCAAGCCGAGCGTGAGCATCACCCGCTGACCGATAGCCTGATGCTGTTGGTGGCACACGGCACGCTGCACCTGCTGGGCTATGACCACAACACGCCCGAAGCCCGTGCCGTGATGTGGGCGGCGCAAGACCGCGCCCTGACGACGTTGGGCATCTCGACCGCGTTGGTGCCAGCCCTCGAGGAGGCCAATCATGGCGGGGAACACTGACCCGAACGAGTTCGACCTCGACGCTTTTCTGGACTCGATTGACAAGCCGCAAGCCCCTACCGATGACGAGCCGACCGCGGCGCGGGCACGGCGCGCCCGCCAGCGCATCGAGCAACGGCGCAAGGGCGGCGGCCAGCCCGACCCCGCGCCAGAGCACAGCACGGCACCGGTCATGCCGCCCGCCGATGTGCCCGCCCGCCCGCCCGACATCGAGGCGTTTTCGCCGTTGGCACCCGCTCAGCCCGCCGAGCGCCGCCGCCTGCGTGACCGCCCGTCCATGATTGGGCAGGCCAGCCCGAGCACCCCACCCGCCGCCAAGCGCGGGCGTCAGGCCGCCGTGCCGCGCACCGAGGGCGGGGCGGGCTTGGCGTTGCCCAAGCTCAACCTCAGGCAGCTTAGCCTGACGGTCTATATCGCCGCTGCGGTCGTCGTGTTCGTCGGGGTGGTGGCGGCGCTGGCGCTGTTCAGCCGCGATGCGCCCGTCTCGTTCCCCAATGGGGTCTGGCTGGGGTCAGAGTGGTCATACGACTCGCGCTCCGATGTCGAGGTGGCCGGCTTGGTCGAGCGCCTGAAGCAGCACCGCATCGGCACGACCTATGCCTATGTCGCCTATCTCAAGGGCGATAATGCGTGGTCGGGGCGGCGGGCTGGCGAGAACATCTTCGAGGAGGTGCAGGGGGCGGTCGGCGGGTTCGTCGGGCAATACCGCATCGCCTACCCCGAGGGGCAATTGCTGGGTTGGCTGGGCATCCCCAACGACCTCGACGTGCAGGCCGGTGAGCCGTACCGCATCAACGATCCGGCGGTGCGTGAGGAGATTGCGCGCATGTCGGGGCGCTTGGTCAACGATTTCGGCTTCGATGGGGTGATTTTGAACGTCGAGCCGATGCCGGAGCGCGACTCGGCGGCTTTTATCGCCCTATTGCAAGCGGTGCGGCGCGAGATGGGCGAGGACGGGCGCTTGGCCGTGACGATGTTCGCGGACATCGCGCCCAGCGATATGACCGTGCCGCGCAACCAGCGCGCCCGCGAGACCAACGCGGTCGCCGAGTACAGCCGCGATTTCAAGCAGCGCGTGGCGTTGCTGACCGATGAAATCATGGTGATGACGTACAACTCGAGCCTGACGACCGCCGCCGATTACGTCGAGTGGGTGGCGTACCAGACGCAGAGCTACGCCGAGGCGGTCGGGGCGCTGGAGAGCGGTGCGGACGTGGTGATGGGCATCCCGACCTATGACGACCAAGGCACGATCCACCTCGCGGCGGTCGAGAACGTGCCATCGGCCATCGAGGGGGTGCAGCGCGGGCGGCAACGGGCGGGCGAGCGGGCGCTGGCGATTACCGGCGTGGCCATCTATGCCGAGTGGACGACCAGCGCCGACGAATGGCGCTTGTTCGAGCAGTTTTGGCTGGGCGGGTGAGCTCAGCGCTTGGCCTAAACGAACGCGCCGATGAGTCCTCTCATCGGCGCGTTGTGGTGTGGCGGGTGGTGCGCCCTAGAAGAACTTCTTGGCGATGCCCAAGATGCCTTGCTTCCACGGCACGCGGTGGCTGACGCCGCTGGTGTTCTCGAACTTGCTCAGGTTGCCGATGTACCAGCGGTAATTGCGCACCAGCGCATCTTTGTTGCTGAACTTGGGCGCGTAGCCCAATTTTTGCTCGGCGCGCTCGATGCTGACGAACGAGTCCTTGCTGGCCGTCTCGTACACCCACTTGTACAGCGGCGACAGGCGCATGGCCTCCAGCACGCGCAACGCCCAGATGGCGGGCGCGGCGGGCAACCCGACAATCTTCTTGCCGAAACCTGCATCATCCAGCACGGCCTGATAGTCTTCCTTCATGGTGGTGAAGACCTTCGCGCCGATGTTGAAGGTGTCGTTGGCTTGGGCGGCGGGCAGGGTGGCCGTCAGGTAAATCGCGTCGCATAGGTCTTCCACGTCCAGCAATTGATAGCGGTTGTTGCCGCTGCCCAGCATCGGGAAGCCGTGGCCGTCCTTCGCCCAGTCATAAAACAGCGCGAACACGCCGAGGCGCTCCGGCCCGATGAACGACTTCGGGCGGATGATCGGGACGATCATGCCCTGCTTGCGGTACTCGAGGCACACGTTTTCGGCCTCGATTTTGGCCTTGCCATACGGCCCGACCCCGTCGAGCTTGTCGTCCTCGCGCAGCGGGTGGTGGTCTGGGATGCCGTAGACGGCGGTCGAGGAGATGTGGATGAAGCGCTGCACGCCGTGCTGTTTGGCGCTTTCAATCACCGTGCGGGTGCCCTCGATGTCGGTGCTGTAGATGTCCTCGGGGGTGTAGAGCGGCAGGGCGGCGGCGGTGTGGATGACGATATCGACGCCTTGCATCGCCTTATCGACATCGGCGCGCTTGCGGATGTCGCCGATGATTTCGGTGATTTGCGCTTTTTCGGGGTAATCGAACGGCGCGATGTCGAGCGAGACCACGCGGTGGCCCCGCGCCAGCAGGTGGCGCACCATATTGATGCCCAAAAAGCCCGCGCCGCCGGTGTTTCACGAACGGAATTGCGGTGTATTGTAGGCATCGGCGGGTGCCCTGACCAGACTCACCTGTTGCTCAGTTTCCCTACGCTTGCTCGTCGGTCTCGGTCAGCGGGTGGGGTTGACCGAACGAGTCGGTAAAGACCAGCTCGGCCAAGGTTTTGCGGGTGCGGGGCAACGCCTCACGCTCTTTCAGCGGCGAGACCAACGCCTCGGGGTCGCCCGGGTGGCCGATGGCGAGTCCGGCGAGGATGGTATAGCCGTCGGGGATGGCGTACAGCTCGCGGATGCGCTCGGGCAGGATGCCGCCCATCTGGCGGACGTTGAGGCCGAGGGCGGTGGCCTGCACGACGAGGTTTTGCACCGCTTGGCCGGTGTCGTAGTGTGCAAAGCGGTTGATGGGCGTGCCCTCGACATCGAATGTGTCACGGGCG
>JALONY010000247.1 GCA_025454715.1 Anaerolineae bacterium | reverse complement strand
TTCACGCCCGATTTGTTGCCGTCCGACATCATCGGCACGCAGATTTATAACCCGCGCAGTGGGGAATTTACGGCGCGGATGGGGCCGGTCTTCACGCATTTGTTGCTGGCCGACGAGATAAACCGCGCACCGGCCAAAGTGCAATCAGCGTTGCTGGAGGCGATGGAAGAGCGGCAGGTGACATTGGGCGATGAGACGCGCCGGTTGCCCAGCCCGTTTATGGTGATGGCGACTCAGAACCCGATTGAGCAAGAGGGGACGTACCCGTTGCCCGAGGCGCAACTCGACCGCTTTTTGCTGAAGGTGGTGGTGGGCTACCCGACTCGTGATGAGGAGCGGGTCATCCTCGAGCGGATGGGTGGCGAGGCGCCCGAGATGCCTACGCCGGTCTTGGACGCGGACGGGCTGGCGCGGGCGAAGCTGGCCGCGCAAGGCTTGTTCGTGGATGAGCGACTGAAAGAATATATTTTGACGATGATTGGGGCGACCCGTGACGCGGCGGGGGCGGGGTTGAAGCCGTTGGCGCCGTTGATTGCGTTGGGGGCATCGCCGAGGGCGACGTTGGCGTGGTTGCGGACGGCGAAAGCCCATGCCTTTTTGCGCGGGAGCGGGCACGTCGCACCGGAGGACATCCGGCAGGTGGCGGCGGATGTGTTGCGCCACCGCATCGCCTTGACGTTCGAGGCGGAGGCCGAGGGCGTCTCGGTCGAGAAAATCATCGAGACGATCGTGCAGCGCGTGCCGGTGCCATGAGCCAAGACCCGTTGACGCCGGAGATGCTACGGCAGATTAGCCGCCTCGAACTGCGGACGCGGCGCTGGGTCGATAGCGCGTTGGTCGGGGCGTATCGGTCGGCGTTTAAGGGGCGGGGTACGACCTTTGACGGGGTGCGCCCGTATGTGGCGGGCGATGATGTGCGCGCCATCGATTGGAACGTGAGCGCACGGGCGGGTGAGCCGTACATCAAACAGTACGTTGAAGAGCGCGAATTGGTCGTGATGGTGGTCATCGATGACAGCGCCTCGATGCGATTCGGGACGCGCTCGGCCACCAAGCGGGAGCGTGCGGCGGAATTGACGGCGGCGCTGGCGTTGATTGCGGTGCGCGGCGGCGACCGTGTGGGGGTGATGGTGGCGGGCGATGAAGCGCGGGCGTATTTGCCGCCCCGTCGCGGGCGTGGGCACGTGTTGCGCGCCATCCGGCTGGCCAGCGCGCCCAGCACCGGCCAACGGCTTGACCTCGGAGATGCGTTGCGGGCGGCCTCGCGCTTGATGTTGCAGCGTGGGGTGATGTTCGTCGTGTCCGATTTTTTGGGTGATGCGGCGGGGTTTGCGCGCCCGTTGGGGTTGGTGGGCAAGCGGCACGAGGTGATTTGCGCGGTGGCCGATGACCCGTTGGAGCGGCTGATGCCTGCGGCTGGGCTGATGACGTTGGAAGATGCCGAGACCGGCCAACGGGTGCGGGTCGATAGCGCGGATAAGGCGTGGCAGAAGGCGTTTGCGGCGCAGGTGGCCGAGCGGGTGGCGGCGCGTGACCGTGCGATTGCGCGGGCGGGGGCGGCACGCTTCTCGATTTCGACCGACTCCGACCCGTTGACGGCTTTGGCGCGCTTTTTGCGTGGGCGGGCGCGTTGAGGCCGAGATGATGAGGCGCTGGGCGTGTGTTGGGCTGTGCGTCGTGTGCGCCGTGATGGGGGTGTGGGCACAACCCGCCCCTGAGGTGGTGGCGCGCTTCGAGTCGGTCGAGCTGACCCCGCTGACCGGCCAGCCGTTCGAGGTCGAGCTGGTCGTGGACGTGCCGGACGGGCTGAGCTTGACCGATTGGCCGGTGATTGCCGACCCGTGGGGCGATTTTGAAGTGGTGCAGGTCGGGGAGCGGACTCAGCAACCCAACGGCGGCGGGCTGACGGTGCGCCAAATCTTCGTGATGCGGCTGTGGCGCCCGGGGGATGTGGTCACGCCTGAGACGTTCGTGAGCTATGGGGTGGGCGGTGCGGATGTGCGGCGGGTGCCGGTGCGCCCGTTGTTCATCAGCGTGCCGCGGGTGGTTGACCCGTTGGCGCAGGAATTGCGGCCTGCGCGTGGGGTGATTGCGCCGGACTGGCGCCCGTGGTTGCTGGGCGGGGGGCTGATGGCGGGGATTGCGGTCGGGGTGGTGGTGTGGCGATTGCGCCGGACGCCTGTGCCAGCGGAACGCCCACTTAGCCCACATCAGCAGGCGGTTGAGCGATTGAGCGGCCTCTTGCGCGCCGATGCGCTGGGTGAGGCGCGCCTGCGCGAGGCGTTGGAAGCAGTCAACCCGTTGCGCGCCACGGGAGATTTGGGCGAGGATGGGTTGGCGTTGGTGCGCTTGGGCGAGGATGTGTTGTATGGCGGGCGCACCGTGACCGATGATCAGGCACGGGCGTTCGTCCGGCAGATGATGGCGATTTTGCGGCGCGAGGCGGGGGCATGAGCGCGTTTCGGTTCGCGCACCCGTGGGCGTTGGTGCTGCTGGTGCTGATTTTGGGGGTGTGGGTGTGGCGGCGCTGGCGTGGATGGCGCGAGGCGGCTTTGACCTACTCGGACGTGGCGCGTTTGGCGGCGGCACCGATGGGGTGGCGGGCGCGGTTGTGGTTCGTGCCCGACGCCCTACAAGCGCTCGCGCTGGTGTGCTTGATGATTGGCTTGGCGAGGCCGCAGGGGGGCGATGCTCGCGAGGTGTTGCGCGGGCAGGGCATCGACCTCGTGTTTGTGCTGGACATCAGCGGGAGCATGGCGGCGTTGGATTTTGAGCCGGTCAACCGCTTGGAGGCGGCCAAGGCGGTCATCGGTGAGTTTTTGGACGGGCGGGCGTTCGACCGAATCGGGGTGGTGACGTTTGCGCGGGATGCGTATGTGTTGGTGCCGCTGACGCTGGATTATGCGATTGTGCGGGATTTGCTGGCGCGGGTGCGCTTGATTACCCAAGTGACCGACGCAAGCGGTGCGCGGGTCGGGTTTGACGGGACGAACCCGAGCGCGGGCATGGCGGCTGCCGAGGCGATGATGCGCGATAGCCGCGCCTTGTCGCGGGTGGTGGTGGTGCTGACGGATGGCGATTATAACGCGGGGATTGACCCCGTGCTGGCCGCCGAGGCAACTGCGTTGCTGGGGGTGCGGACGTATACGATCGGCATCGGGCGGACGGGTGAAGTGCCCTTTCCGACCGACGACGGCGGGGTGCGGACGGTCGAGAGCGACCTCGACGAGGCGGTGTTGCAAGCGGTGGCGACGGCAGGCGGTGGCGCGTATTTTCGGGCGGAGGACACCGAGGGGTTACGCGGTGTCATCGCGCAAATCGACCGGCTGGAGCGTTCGCCGGTCGAGCGTCAGACGATCATCCCGTGGCAAGATTGGGCGTGGGGCTGGGTGTGGATGGCGTTTGGGGTGTTGATGCTGGAGCGCGTGTTGCGCGTGACGGTGTGGCGGATGGTGGGCTGAGATGAGCTTCGATGCGCCGTGGGCGTTGGGCTTGTTGGGGGTGGTGGCGTTGGTTGCGGGGGTGGCCGCCTCCCAAATGCGGCGGCGGGGCGCGCTGTTGGCGCGATTGGGCGTGGCGGAGCGCTTGGCGATGCTCTCGACCTTGGACGTGCGGCGGCGGTGGGTGGAGGCGCGGGGCGTGGCGGTCGTGTTCGTGCTGGACATCAGCAACAGCATGGACGCCGAGGACGTGCAGCCGAGCCGACTGGAGCGCGCCAAACAAAGCATCCTCGACATCGTGAGCGGGCTGGATGAGCGGGTGTTGGTCGGGTTGGTGCTGTTCGCGGGGGATGCGTTCGTACAATTGCCGTTGACCGACGATACGGACGTGTTGCGCGCTTTCGTGGGGGCGGCCAATACCGAGATGGTCACGCGGCAGGGCACGGCCATTGCACGGGGGCTGAGCTTGGCCGCCGACGTGCTGGATGAGCGGGTGGCGGGTGAGGCATTGGTGGTGTTGATGACCGACGGGGAAAATCACGACCTCGACCCGACCGAAGCGGCCAAGCTG
>JALONY010000246.1 GCA_025454715.1 Anaerolineae bacterium | reverse complement strand
CGGTGGCTTGATTGAGGCGGTGCCCGATTTGGACGTGTTCGTCGGGTCGGAAAAACTGCTGTTGACCGGCCTACGGCAGGGGGCGGCGGGCTGCATCACCGCAGGGGCGAACGTGTTGGCGGCGCGGGCGGCGCGGGTGTATCGGGCGTGGCGCGAGGGCGCGGCGGACGCCGACGCCTTGCAAGCCGATTTGAGCACGGCGCGCACGGTCTTGGACGGGTTTGCACCCGCGCCGTCGGCATTGAAGGCGATTTTGGCCGAGCGACACGGCGGTGAGGCGTGGGATGTGCGCTTGCCGTTATTGCCCTTGCCTGATGAGCGGCGCGCTGACCTGTTGGCGCAGTTCGCCACGGTCGGCTGAGCCTGCGCCTTTGAGGTGCCCCGCACCCCCTTTGCCGCTTGTGGGCTGAGGGGGTGCGGGCGTTGCTAGGCCAGCAAGAAACGCAAGGCTCGAAATACTCGGCCAGCGTGGTGACCGAGTCGGTGGTGGCGCTGCTGTACTTGCGGTTGGGCACCTCGCGGGTGCCGACATCCAGATAGACCCGCCCCTCGCGCAAGCCCATGTGACGCACGTGGTCGAGCACGGCACTGCGCGCAATCCACAGCGACGGGCTCATGGCGGCGCACAGCCCGAACGTCCACGGGTAGGCCAAGTAGCCGTAGAGGCTAATCATGCCGCCCATCGACGAGCCGACGATGCCGGTGTGGCGGGCGTCACGCAATGTCCTGAAATCGTTATCAATCATGGGTTTGAGCGTATCCATGATGAAATGGATGTACGCATCGCCACGGGCGGGGCGGAAGTGCCCGTTGAGGTAGGGGCTGTATTCGGCCACCCGCGACTCGCCAGCGTTGGGGATGCCGACGGCGATGGCCTCGATGCCCTCGCGGGCGAGGTCGTTCAGGATGCTGTCCACGCCCCACTCACCGGCATAGCTGGTGTAGGCGTCGAACAGGTTTTGCCCGTCTTGCATGTACAAGACCGGATAATGCTTGTTGGTCTGCCAATAGGACGGGGGCAAGTGCACCATGATGTCGCGGTGGTTGTTGAGCTGTGGGCTGTAGACGCCGCGGGCGAGTCGCAAGTCGCCGACGACGGTGTGGTCATAGCGACCCTCGGTATACACCGACCAATGTGCCATGGTCATGTTGTCCTTATTTCACCATGCGATATAGGGTACACCCGTTTTCGCGTTTTTTTGATGGACGATGTCGGCGTGGGGTTTGTGGACGGCCACCCCACGCCTCGACCAGCGGGGTGAGGGCACGTTTTAGAGGAACGGGCCGAAAGCTTGGTCTACGCCGCCGACCGACACGCAAAAGGCGGGGTTGGCCTGCACGAGCGCCCAACACAAGAAGAAGTAGGCTCCCCCGATCAGGCCGGTGATGATGCCGGTGGCCAGCGAGCGCGGCGGGCGCCCGGGCTCCCCACGCGACATGCCCGCCACCAGCAACGGCACGACCATCAGGGTGACGTTGAGCGCGAGGGTCACGAGGCCGCAGATGTAGAAGAACTGGATTTTGGCCAAGAAGGCCGCCAGCACGTTGAAGACCATCATGAACCCGAGGTTGGATTGCTTGTCGGGGACGCCGAACATGGTGACGAACGACATGACGATGCTGGCGTATAGCAAAATGGCCATCAGCGGGGTGACGGCACGCGAGGCGCTGATGCCCAAGCGACGGACGAACTCGTCGGGGGTGATGTTGAGGAACGGGTTGACGCCTTGGGCATACGCGACCGAGACGACGCCCAACAGGCCAAACAACACGCTCAGGACGAGCAAGCGGACGGTTTTGGACATAAAGCCCCCAAAAAATGGTGATGTAACCCGATGACTACCGTTGACTATACCGCGAAATGGCGGGGGTGTGTAGGGGATTGGTCTTAAGCCATGAACGGGGCGAGGGCGGCGGCCAAATCGAGCCCTGCGACGTACTGTACCGCGTGCATCCCGACGGCTTGGGCACCGGCGACGTTGGCGGGCAGGTCGTCGATGAAGACGCATTGTGCGGCGGGCAGGCCGACTCGCTCGATGACCGCGTGATACGCGGCGGGGGCAGGCTTCATCACCCCGATGTCACCGGAGATGATGAGCGGGTCGAACAGCGAGTCGATGTCGAGGCGTCGTAGGCGCTGGCGCAAGCTGGGGGCGTCGTTGCTGAGCAAGGCGACGGTTTGGCCGCGCTGGCGTTGCTGGCGAATCAAGGCCATCAGGCTGGGCTCAAGCTGGTCGGCGCTGTAGAAATCGGCGGCGAGGGCGGGGAGCTGGGCGGGGTCGAGGCCGAGTTGCGCGGCCACATCCTGCCAATAGTCCGCCTCGCTGAGGGTGCCGTGTTGGGCGGCGCGCCACGCCTGTGAGCCGTGCACGACCCGCTCGACCGTGCCGTGTGGCACACCCAGCCGGTCATCCCATGCGTGGCGTGGGGCGTGGCTGCGGGTTTGCATCAGCACGCCACCGAAATCGAAGACCAGTGCAAAACGAGGGGTGGGCATGGTGGGGTGGCCTTTGGTGTGGGTGGGCGCAACGGGCACCGCTGATTATCGCCAAACGCGAAACGAGGCCGCAAGGGATGATTTCCGCTGGCGGCCTCGTCGATGGGGCGGGTGGGGAGGCTGGGTTAGGCTTGCTCGGGCATCCACGGCAAGCGCGCCCGCTCCTGAGTCTCGACGGCGTCGGGGGTGGGGCGTTGGCGCACGCTGTCGAGGGCGGTTTGCAGGCGCTCCATCAACGGGTTGGGCTGATGGGCGCGGTGCTGGTTGCGGCGTTGGGCACGCTCCAGCAATTCGCGCTGGCGCAGTTGGGCAAGTTGGGGGTCAAGGGGGTTGAACATGATGGGTAATTCTCCTGTTGGATGGGTCGATGGACGAATGGACGAACAAGATTGGATGTGGGTGGTGCGGCCTGTTGGGTGGTGCCTGTTGATGTCGTGCGCGCTTAAACCCTTATACGCATGACCGCCCCAAAAGGTTCATGAGAGGTGATGCTGCACCTGCTGAACCGTCATGAATACGATATATGGCCTCCCGTGACCCGTCAAGAACCCAAAAATAGGGGGTGCGTGGGGTACGGAGCGTGGGTACGGGTACAAATCTGATGAAATCCCAACAAAGACCCCCACAAAGTCGGGGTATAGTTGGGGCACCAAAAACCATGATTTCGTGACGTGAGGGCGTGCGAGGCACGCGAGGGACTGCGATGAGCGACCAGCCGATGACGATAGAAGAATTTAGCCAGACGGCACGGGCGATCGAGGCCGAGATACGGCGTGTCATCGTCGGCCAAGAGGCGGTCATCCGCAGCGTGCTGATTGGGGTGCTGGCGGGGCGGCACGTCTTGTTGGAGGGGGTGCCCGGGCTGGGCAAGACTCAGCTCATCCGCACCTTGGCCGACACGCTGTCGCTGAAGTTCTCGCGCATTCAGTTCACGCCCGACATGATGCCCTCGGACATCATCGGCACGGACATCCTCGAGGAAGGCGATGGCGGGCGCAAGGCGTTCAGCTTTCGGCACGGCCCGATTTTCGCCAACCTCGTGCTGGCCGACGAGATTAACCGCGCCACCCCCAAGACCCAATCGGCCTTGCTGGAGGTGATGCAAGAGCAAACCGTGACGGTCGGCGGCAAGGTATATGGGCTGGACGCGCCGTTTTTCGTGCTGGCCACCCAAAACCCGCTCGAGATGGAGGGCACGTATCCGTTGCCCGAGGCGCAGCTCGACCGCTTCATGTTCAAGGTCAACGTGACCTTCCCCAGCGTCGATCAGTTGGTCGCCATCATCGACCGGACGACCGGCGGCAAGCCGCCCAAGGCCGCGCCGGTGGTGGACGGGGCGGCCATCGTGCGGATGGGGGCGCTGGGCTTGTCGGTGCCCATCCCGACCCACGTCACCCGTTTCGTGGCGCAGGTGGTGGTGGCCACCCACCCCGACAGCCCGACGGCACCGCCGATGGTGCGCGATTATGTGCGCTACGGCGTCAGCCCGCGTGGCGCGCAATCGCTCATCATCGGGGCGAAGCTCAACGCGCTGCTGGAAGGGCGCTTCAATGTGTCGTTCGAGGACGTGCAGGCGGTCGCGCTCGAGGCGATTAACGCGCCAACCACGCCAAAATTTGCGCCAGCGCCTCGGTCGGGGCGATTCCATCGCGTGCCCAATCCCAATCGGGGGTGTTGCCCGCCGCCACGCCCACCCGCGCCAGCGCGACCGGCTTCCATAGCGCAAGGCTGTCGGGGGTATAGGGCGCGTAACGCTTGGGCGAGGTCGGCCCCATCACCATCACGGTCGGGGCACCTGCCGCCGCGGCGAGGTGCGTCAGGCCGGTATCGTTGCCCAGATACAAGCGCGATAAGCTGGCCAGCGCCGCGATTTGGCGGAGCGTGAGCACCCCGACCAACGCAGGGGCGGGCGTGCTGAGGTGTGCTTGGAGTTGGGCGGCCAATGCGCCGTCGTTGGGGCCCGCCACCACCATCACCGTCGCTTGCAACCGCTCGGCGGTGCGCTCGGCCAAGAAGGCCATGCTGGCGGCGGGGTAGCGCTTGCTGTCCATGACCATGCCCGGGTTTTGGCCGCCCGCCGGGTTGACCAGCACGACCGGACGGTCGGCCAAGCCGTGCGCGGCCAACGCGGCGTGCGCGGCGCGCAGGTCGTTGGGGGTGGGGGGGCAGCTTGCCCACAGGCCGCTCACGTCGAGGCCGAGGGCACGCGGCACGTCCAAGTAGATGTCGGCCTCGTGGCGCTCTGCCAGCGGGTCGATCGGGGCGCGCACGCTATAACCGAACCCGCGCCCGTCGCTGTCGAGACCGGCGCGGTGGGGGATGCCCGCCAGCCACAGCGCGAGGCTCATCAACGGGGAGCGCACCAGCGAGACCGCGAGGTCGAAATAGCAAGAGCGCAATTGCTCGACGAACCGCCA
>JALONY010000245.1 GCA_025454715.1 Anaerolineae bacterium | reverse complement strand
CCAATCGGGATGAAGGCGTATCTCGTCTCCTCGTACCAGCCGGTATCCCCACCCAAGGACAATTCGGTGCTCAGGAAATAAATTGGATCGGTTGGTGTCTCGAGTTGCGTGAAATGCTTGGGCGTCCATGTCGTTCCACCGCTCAGCCACGCACTGAAATAGGGGTAAAGCAAAAACACCCCAAGTAATGCCACCACCGCAAGGATGAGCAACCCCAACAGCACACCACCCAGATTGCTCATAAAGGTCGCACGTCGTGCAGCACCCAACATGATTGAACACTCCCCCCGTACCACAAACGGGCATACACCACTTACGTCTCACATGAGACGACACGCAGTGTACACCCGTTCATGATTCGGCGTGCGCGCCCAACCCCTTATTCGAGGTCTTCGATCTTGTCCATGCGGCGGCGCAAGCGGTCAACCCGCCCCTCTTCTGGGCGAATCCGGTTCAGCAAGCTCCCATAGCGACGACGCAACCGCCGTAGCGAGGAGGCCGCCGACGCTTGCAATTGCTCCAGTTGCTGGAGTGGCCCCATCCGGCGTGGCACCGCGCCCGCGCCCGTCCATTGCACCACCGAGGCCGCCCACGTCAGGCCACCCCCGAACCCGATGAACGCGACGTGATCACCCCGCTTGATGCGCCCCTCGCGCTCCGCCTCGACCAACGCCAACGGAATCGACGCCGCCGACGTGTTGCCATAGCGGTCGAGGTTGGTATAGAACATCGACTTATCGAACCCGAGCTGGCGCGCCGCCGCGTCGATGATGCGCAGGTTGGCTTGGTGCGGCACAATCAAGCGGATGTCGCTCAACCGCACGCCCGCATCGGTCGCGGCGCGCTTGATGCCATCGCTCAGCACACGGGTGGCAAACTTGAACACCTCTTGCCCGTCCATGTACATCTTGCCCAGCTTGTGCCCGTCGATGGCCTCGTGGTGCAATTCGAGGTCGTGGCTGCCGAAGTTGGGGATGCCCAAAAACTTGGCGTTCTTGCCCTCGCTCCGCAAGATGGCCGACAACACCCCGCCCGGCTGTTCGCTACGTTGCAACAACACCGCGCCCGCACCGTCGCCGAACAAGATGCACGTCCCGCGGTCGCTCCAATCCAGCACACGGCTCATCGTCTCCGCGCCAATCACCAACGCGGTATCAATCGCCCCCGTGCGGATGGACTGTGACGCCATTTGCAGCGCATACACGAACCCGCTACACGCCGCGCTCAAGTCGAACGCCCCTGCGTTGTCCGCCCCGATTTCCGATTGGATGAGGCTGGCCGTCGAGGGGAACACACACTCGGGCGTCGAGGTCGCGCACACGATCAAATCGACCAGCGAGGCGTGTAGGTTGCCCATCTGGAGAGCGGCCAAAGCCGCCTTTGCCCCCAAAGTCATCGTCGATTCGGACTCGCTGGCGATGCGCCGCTCGCGGATGCCGGTGCGCGCCACGATCCAATCGTTGGTCGTCTCGACGAACGTCGAAATATCGTCGTTGGTCATCACCCGTTCGGGGACGGCCATGCCCCACCCGACGATGTGGGCGTAATAGGGCGCTCGTGGGGTGTCCTTATGTTCAGCCATTCACGTTTTTGCCAAGCACCAGCACGGCGTTGTGCCCGCCGAACCCGAACGAATTCGACATCGCGATCGAAATCGGGCGCGCCTTGCCGACATGGGGCGTGTAATCGAGGTCACACTCAGGGTCGGGGTTGTCGAGGTTGATGGTCGGCGGCACGAAGTTGTTGTGCATCGCCATAATCGTCAACACCGCCTCGACCGACCCCGCGCTGCCCATCATGTGGCCAGTCACCGATTTGGTCGAGCTGATCGGGATGCGGTACGCCAAGTCGCCCAGCGTGCGCTTGAGCGCCACCGTCTCGCTCTTGTCGTTCAACGGCGTAGACGTGCCGTGCGCGTTGATGTAGTCCAGTTGCTCCCCCGTGATACCGGCATCGCGCATCGCCCGCACCATCGCCATCGAAGCGCCCTCGCCGGTCTCCAACGGCGCGGTCACGTGGTGTGCGTCGCTGGTGTGCCCATACCCCAGAATTTCGGCGTAAATCTTGGCACCACGCGCTTTGGCGTGCTCATATTCTTCCAAGACCAAAATCGCCGCGCCCTCGCTGACCACGAACCCATCCCGCTCTTTGTCGAACGGGCGGCTGGCGCGTTGCGGCTCGTCGTTGCGGCGGCTGATGGCCGTCATGTTGTTGAAGCTGGCAATCGTCAATTCGACGTTGGCCGCCTCGCTACTGCCCGCCAAGGCCACGGTTGCCTGCCCGCGCCGGATAATCTCGGTCGCCTCGCCAATGCAGTTGTTGCCGGTCGCACACGCCGTCGCCAGCGAGAAATTCGGCCCCCGCGTGCCGTATTGCATCGAGATGCGCGCCGAAATCGCGTCCGGCAGCATCATCGGCACCAGCAACGGGCTGACCGCCCGCGCCCCACCTTCCATAAAGGTCAACACCGACTGGAAAATGGTCTGGATGCCGCCGATGCCCGTCCCGACGACCACAGCCACCTCGTAACGGTTCTCGTCGTTGACCACGAAGCCGCTGTCTTCCATCGCTTGCTTGGCCGCGTACAACGCCAACTGCGTGACGCGGTCGGTGCGGCGCGCCTCGCGCTTGCCCAAGAACGCCTCCGCATCGAACCCCTTCACCTCGCCAGCAAAGCGATTCTCGAGCTTGTGCGGGTCGAAGTTGCTGATGGGGCCAATGCCCGAGACCCCGTTGGCCGCGTTCTGCCACGCCTCGCTCACCGAGTTCCCAATCGGGCAAATCACGCCCATGCCGGTCACGACGACCCGTCTTCTGTCTGTCACGGTCAAAAACCCCCGTAGTATGTGGTTGTAGCTGAGTTAGACGCCAAACGCCCAATCATAGCATATGCCGCTGTCATCCTGACGTATTGAACACCACAGAACGCACGGGGTTTCGGTGGTATACTAGTCCCTTGTCGCTCACCCAACGCGACACCTACTTTTTTCTCTCCCCCCGACCCCAGAGACACCGCATGATTTTCGTCACCGGCGCAGCCGGGTTCATCGGGCGAACGCTCGTCCAAAAATTGCTCGACGACGGCCATACCGTCCGCGTCTTGTTCTCGGCGCGCCAACGCAAACGCCGCCGCCAACCGGCATGGGTCGGCCACGACCGGCTCGAAATCGCCGAGGGCGTCATCACCGACGAAGAGTCGCTCTATCGCGCCCTGACCGGCGTCCACGTCATCTACCACCTCGAAAACGCGCAATGGTGGGGGCGCACCCGCAACCTCGAGCGCGTCGAGTTGGTCGGCTTGCGCTATCTGGCCGCCGCCGCCCGCGCCGCCCGCGTCGGGCGCATCATCACCCTCAGCCACCTCGGCGCATCGCCCGCCTCGGCCTACCCCCTGCTCAAAATCAAAGGCCAAGTCGAGGAAGGCATCCGCAGCAGCGGCACGGCCTATACCATCCTGCGTAGTGGGCTCGTGTTCGGCCCCGAAGACGCCTTCATCAACCACATCGCCATGATGCTGGCCACCAACCCGTTTCTGTTCCTGATGCCCGGCAATGGCGATACCCTGCTCCACCCCCTCCATATCGATGACCTCGTGCAAGCGTTGGTCGGGTGCCTCTCGCGCATCGATACCATCGACAACCTGATCGAGATTGGCGGTGCCGAGTACACCAGCCTCTACGACCTCATCCGCACCGTCATGCGCGTGGCGCGGATGCCCCGTTTCATCTTGTCGCTGCCGCCCTACCTGATGCGCCTGAGCACCACAATCTACTCGCGCATCCTGCCCCGCGCCTTGATGACCCCCCAATGGCTCGACCTCTTGGCCGGCAACCGCACGGCGCGCATCGGCAACCT
>JALONY010000244.1 GCA_025454715.1 Anaerolineae bacterium | reverse complement strand
TTTTCCAACGGCTTGGAAAAATACCCATTAAACCCGGCGCGGCTCGCGTGCAGGGTCAGCTCTGGCGAGTGATAGGCCGTGACCGCCACACACGGCAGGTGCCACGTCGTCGCATTGCCGCGCAAGACCGAGAGCAACGTCCAGCCATCCATCTCCGGCAATGCCAAATCGATGATGAGGCCGCTGTATTGCGCCGGATTGGCCATCTGTTGCAGCGCTTCCTCGGCAGACTGGACGACTTCGAAATCAATCTCGTTATAGCGTAAAATCCGCCCCATCATATCCGAGGCGTCTGGGTTATCTTCGACGATCAAAACCGGCATCGACATGGCCAATCACAGCCTTTCAGGGTCATTAATAAGCGAGGCTCTCGGTAAATTGTGGGACGGACTGCAACAGCGCCACCAAATCGCGCATGAAGTTGCTGGCCGACAACGGCTTGGTCAGGTGGTCATAAAACCCCGCCGCGGTCGCTTTTTCTTTGTCCCCGACCATGGCGTGCGCGGTCAGGGCGATGACGGGGAGGTCGCAAAAGCGGGCGTCGGCCTTCAGCCGCGCAATCAGCTCCCAGCCGGTCATCACCGGCATCGACAAATCGGAGATGATGAAGCGGGGCGTCATCGTCTCTAGCACCGCCAACGCCTCTTGGCCGTTTTGGGCGGTGTAGACCTGCGCGCCATAATGCCTGAGCACGCGCACGGCGATTTCTCGGCTGTCGAAGTCATCCTCGACGATCAGCACAGCCCATCCGGCCAACAATGTTCGTGGGATTGGGTTGCTCATGCTAACGCTCCTCTGGCACCTCTACGATTGGGCGGGTTGTGCATCGGGCGTCACCAACGGCAATTGCAAGACGAACGTGCTGCCCTTGCCCAATTCGCTCTGCACCGTCAGCGCCCCCTTCATCATGCGCGATAGACTGCGCGAAATCGTCAGCCCCAAGCCGGTGCCGCCATATTCACGGGTCGAGGAATTGTCCACCTGCCGAAATTCCTCGAAAATCAAGTCCAGAGCGTGCGGCGGAATCCCGACGCCGGTATCGCTGACTCGGACTTCCCATTGGTCGTGTTGCACGCGCATCGTCAGGCTGACGGAGCCTTTTTCGGTAAATTTGATGGCGTTCGACAGCAGGTTCAGCACCACTTGGCTGATGCGCTCTGGGTCACCGACCAACATGGGCGGCAGGTCTTTCTCGACGGCCATGGTGAAGTCGAGGTTTTTGGCCGCCGCCAACACGCTGATTTGCTTGTGCCATTGTTCCGACAGCTCACGGGGGGCGAACGGGCGGGGCATAATCACCACCCGCCCCGATTCAATCTTGGCGAGGTCTAGAATTTCGTTAATCAAGCCCAAGAGATGGTTCCCGTTCAGCAGCACCCGCTCGAGCATGAAGCGCGCATCGTTGTCGATTTCGCCGCTCATGCCGTCCAAGGTGATGCTGGTATAGCCGGTGATGGCGTTCAGAGGGGTGCGGAGCTCGTGGCTCATGTTGGCCAAAAACGCGCTTTTGGTATAGTTGGCGATTTCGGCGGCCTCTTTGGCGGCGTACAGCTCGGCGGTGCGCTCAACCACTTTCGCCTCGAGTGATTGGTTCAAGCCCGACAAGGTGCGCTCGGCCAGCCGTTGCTGATAGACCACCGCGGCGAGGATGAGGGTGCTGGTCGTCACCACGCCGATATACGTCAGCAAAAAAAGCAACGACAGGTTGGCGGTGTCGGATTGTCGGCCATAAAAGGCGAAGATGCCGTTGCCCGCCACCGTCCCCAAGATGGCGACGATCGAGACCAACAAAATGCCGAGGGTCGCGCCGTACAAGCCGGTGCGGAAGACGAGCAAGACCAAGGCGGGCAGCATCAGGTATTCAATCGGCAGGTTCAGGGCAAAGGCGATGTAGCCGATGGCCAGCAGCAGCGCCAAGAGCGGCACCATCTCGATACGAACCTGCCGCGTGACCTCGCGCCGCACGTCCGCCCAGCCACTCCAGACCAACAAGACGGGGGCGAAAATCAAGACGCCCATCGCGTCGCCCAGCCACCACGTCAGCCACAGCGTCGGGTGGATGGCGGCGGGGGCATACCCCCCCAACACGATCGCGCTCGACCCCAACGTGGCGTTAATCATGCAACTGGCGAGGGCGCTCAGGCCGACGAACGCCATCACGCTCCGCACCCCGCGTAATGGGCGCCCTTGGGGGGTGAATCGTTTAAGGGCGTAAGCGCCCACGCCAGCCTCCAAGGCCGCGCCAATCCCAATCACCAAGGCACACGCGATGCCAATCAGCTCTTTCCCCGGCACGATCAGGTTGGTATTGCCCAAAAACGAGCCAATCAGCACGCCCGGCAAGACACGATAACCAAAGACGAACACGGCGGCGAGGGCGATGCCGGACGGTGCCCAGACCGCCGTCACATTGCCGGGCGGCAAGGTGGCGAAGGTTTGCCCGATGGTGCTGGTCACTGCATAAACGATGGCCATTGCCAAAATGAAAAACAAGGTACGCAAAGAGGCGGGTGAGACGGTCTTCATTGAAGTCGATCCCTTAGGGGCTGAACAGTTATAAGTACCATACGATCATAGGTCATGTTTCGAGATGTTGCAAGAAATCGTTTTAGCGAGGCTGAGGTCGGGCGTTTCTGGGGCGCATAGGCTGAAATGCATTGCAGACCCGCACAGACGCGATATACGGGCTGTGCGGGTCTCGGGTGTTGGGCAGGGGGTTTGCGCCGCGCCCCTACTCGCCCGACAGCTCGACCGCCCAGCGCTCGACCCCGCCGCGCTTGTCGCGCAGGCCAAGCATCTGTTCGATGACCTCGACCTTATGACAACGTCCCTATCAAACAATTTTGCATGTATGCGGCACAATACCCGGCCATCGATTTTGAAAAACACCCCGATTTGCGGCAAATACGCACGATTGTCGATAAGCCTTAGCGGGGCGGCCTGCCCCTGACGACACCGCCGCCCCGCCCGTTGTACCCCCCTACGCCAGCCCGAACGCCTGCAAGAAAAACACGATCTGGTCGGTCTGGTCGTCCAATTGCAGCGACAGCGGCTTGCCTACCCCGTGACCGGCGCGCATCTCGACGTGCAGCCAAACGGGGGCGTCGCCCGCCTGCGCCGCCTGCATCGCCGCCGCGAACTTGTAGGCGTGGGCGGGCACCACGCGGTTGTCGCCCGCGCCGGTCTGGATCAGGGTGGCCGGGTAGCGCGTGCCCGCCCGCACGTTGTGCAACGGCGAATACTTGAGCAGATACGCGAATTGGTCGGGGTCTTCCGACGAGCCATACTCCGGCACCCAAAAACGGGCGATGGTGAAATGCTGGAAGCGCAGCATGTCGGTGAGCGGCACGCCCACCACCGCCGCGCCGTACAGGTCGGGGCGCTGGGTGATGGCCGCGCTGGTCAGCAGGCCGCCGTTGCTGCCGCCCTCGATGCCGATGCGCCCGCTGTGCGTCCAGCCCTCGCGGATGAGGTACTCGGCGGCGGCGTGCAGGTCGTCGAACACATTTTGCTTGCGCTCGAACATGCCCGCCTCGTGCCACGCCTCGCCATACTCCCCGCCCCCGCGCAAGCCCGGGATGGCCAACAGCCCGCCCTGCTCGAACCACGGGGTCGGGGTGAAGCTCGGCAACATCGGGATGGCGAAGCCGCCATAGGCGTTGATGTAGGTCGGGACTTGGCCGTTTTTGCTCAACCCCGCCGGATAGACCAAAAACATCGGGATGCGCGTGCCGTCCTTGGACGGGTAAAACACCTGCTCGACCGTGATGCTGGCGGGGTCGATGCTGGTCTTGGGCTGGTGGACGACCTCCAGCGCGCCGGTCTCGACCGTGCAGCGGAAAATCGTCGGCGGGTA
>JALONY010000006.1 GCA_025454715.1 Anaerolineae bacterium | reverse complement strand
AGTCGCCCGCGCCGCGTTCTTCGCGGTCTTGGCCGCCAGCGCCATCGTCACGTTCTTCATCATCATCGCCTTCCGCGCCATCCCCAAGGCGTTGCGCTACGGCCTGAGCGCCATCGCCGCCATGATCCACGACGTGCTGGTCGTGTTGGGCGTGGCCGCCATCACCAGCTTGTTGTTCGGCTGGGAGGTCGATGCGCTGTTCCTGACCGCCGTCCTGACCATCCTCGCCTACTCGGTGCAAGACTCGGTCGTCTTGTTCGACCGCATCCGCGAGAACATCCCCATCTACTTGGGCGAGCCTTACGAGACCATCGTCAACCGCTCCATCTGGGAGACCATCCACCGCTCACTGGCCACCCAGCTCAACGCCTTCTTCATCATGGCGGCCATCTTGCTGTTCGGCGGCGAGACCATCAAGCAATTCATCGCCATCCTGTTCATCGGCTTGGTCTCCGGCACCTACTCGTCCATCTTTACCGCCGTCCCCATCTTGATGGCGTGGGAAAAGGGCGAAATCCCGCTCATCTCGAAGATTGGCGACCTGTTGCCCCCGCCCCCGCCCACCGAAGACACGGTCTAACCCCACCATGCGCGCCCTCGCCCTCACCGATAACGGCCTGACCTATGCCAACGATTGGCCGCACCCCGCCCCGTCCGGCCAACAAGCCCTGATTCGCATCCGGCAAGCCGGTATCTGCAATACCGACCTCGAATTGGTCAAAGGCTACCTGCACTTTCGTGGGGTGCTCGGTCACGAGTTCGTCGGCGAGGTGGTCGGGGGTGACTCCGGCTGGCTAGGGGCGCGGGTCGTCGGCGAAATCAACGTCGCCTGTGGCCAATGCGACCTGTGCCGCGCCGGAATCCCCAGCCAATGCCGAAACCGCACCACCGTCGGCATCCGCCAGCACGATGGCGCGTTCGCCGACCACTGCACCGCGTCCCCGACTCGGTCAGCGACGCCCAAGCCGTGTTCGTCGAGCCGCTGGCCGCCGCCTACCAACTCCTCGAAAGCACCCACATCTCCCCGTGGGATGAGGTCGTCGCCGCCTACCAACTCCTCGAAAGCACCCACATCTCCCCGCGGGATGAGGTCGTCTTGATTGGCGCGGGCAAGCTCGGGTTGCTGTGCGCGCAAGTGTTGACCTTGACCGGTGCGCGGGTGCGCGCCGTCGTCCGGCGTGAGCGCCAAGCCCGCCTGCTCGACCGCTGGGGCGTCCAACCGCGCCGCGCTCGACCTCGTCAGGCCGCGGGGCACGGTGGTGCTCAAGAGCACCTATGCGGGTCTGCCCGCCGCCGACCTCACCCGCGTGGTGGTCGATGAGGTCAAAGTGGTCGGCAGCCGGTGCGGGTCGTTCGAGGCGGCCTTGCGCGGCCTCGCCAGCGGCCACATCGACACCGCGCCGCTCATCGACGCGACCTACCCGCTGGACGACGCACTGGCCGCCATGGACGCCGCCGCACAGCCCGGCGCGCTCAAGGTCTTGTTGGCGATGGCCTAAACCCGCCACCAACCATCAGCCCACCTCCCCCAAAAAGCCTGACCCCGCACGTCAGGCTTTTTTCGTTGCCCATGCTTCTTGAGGCGTGAACCCACAGAATAAATTATCAAGATTGACAATCTATCGAAACCCACCTACACTACTGCATAAGTTGTCAGGCGAATCGAAAGGAAGCCCCATGGGACGCAAAAGTCTGGAGGCGCAACGCAAGGAAGAAATCCTCGCCGCGTTCGAGCGCTGCATCCGCACTTACGGGTTGGACGCCTCGCTAGAGCAAATCGCGGATGAGGCCAACGTCAAGCGTAGCCTGATTCGCCATTACATCGGCAATCGAGACGTGCTGGTGGACGAACTCATCGTGCGAATCACCGGCGAGGTTCTGGAACAAGTCAGGACGATGGGCGACGGCATCCCCGACTCCGAGCTGTTGGGGCAAACCCTCGATTACCTGTTTCGCACCGATAGCGCGGAAGACAGCACCGACCGGCTCCTGTTGCAAGCCCTGATGACCGCCCAGAACCGTTACCCATTGGCCAAACAAAGCCTCCAAGCGCTCTTCACCGAAATCGTCAGCCTCTTGGCGGGCGACCTGATGCGGCTGTTCCCCGGGCGAGACGCCACGGCCTATCACGAGACCGCCTACAGCATTTTATGCCTGTCGTTCGGCAACGAGTCGATGTTGCGGCTGGGGCTCGCCCCCGCCTACAACCTCGCCGCCCGCCAACACGCCCAACAACTCATCGACCGCCTAAAAGGATAAGTCCATGTCCGCACCCGCCCCCAAACCGCTCACCCATCGGCTCCTCGCGCTCGACGTGCTGCGCGGCTTCGCCCTATTGGGCATCTTCGTCGTCAACATGGTCGATTTCAGCAGTTCGGGCTTCCGGCTCGGCACGCTGGGCGTGCGTGGCGACACGCTCGACCAAATCGTCGATTTGGCCATCGCCTTCTTCTTCGTCACCAAGTTCTATCTGCTGTTCAGCTTTTTGTTCGGGGTCGGCTTCGCCGTGCAGATGCGGAGTGCCGAGGCCAAAGGGCAACCGTTCGTCGGCGTTTACCTGCGCCGCCTAGCAGTCCTGTTGCTGATTGGTTTAGCGCACGCCATCCTGATTTGGGACGGCGACATCTTGCGCCTATACGCGGTCGCCGGTGTGCTGTTGCTGCTGGTGCGCCCATTCTCCGATCGGATGTTGATGACTTTGGCGGTCGTCATCGCGGTGGGTGGGCTGGCCTTCTTCGGCCTCGTCCCCAGCACGCAAGGCGGGCTTTTCCGCACCGAAAGCGTGCAGACCATCGTCTACGGCAATTATGCCGATTTGGTCGCCATGCGCCTCGGCAACATTTACGTGCCCGACATCCAGACCCCGATGGTGCTGGCCATGTTCCTGACCGGCATGGTCATCGGGCGGGCGGGTGTGCTGGACGACCCCGCACGCTATCGACCCTTCCTACGCCGCGCATGGAAGTGGGCGTTGCCGGTCGGCCTCGTCGGCAACGGCCTGCTCATCGTCGGTTTCGCCGAAGAAGACTTATGGATGACCAGCATCGGCGTCCACATCGGCGCACCGGCGCTCAGTTTCGTCTATGTGTGCGCGGTATTGCTCAACGCCGACCGGCTGGGGTGGCTGGCGCCCATCGGGCAGATGGCCTTGACCACCTACCTCTCACACTCGCTCATCGGCACGACCTTGTTTTATGGCTACGGCCTCGGCTTATACGACCAGCTCGCCCCGACGGTAACTTTTGCGCTGACGTTCGCCATCTTCGCGCTACAGGTCGTCATCAGCATCGGATGGATGCGTGCGTTCCGCTTCGGCCCCGTCGAATGGGTGTGGCGCTCGTTGTCCTATGGCAAGCTCCAACCGTTGCTGCGGCGCGCCTAACCCCCAGCGTCACGACACGAAACGGGGCGGCCTGCTATGGCAAGCCGCCCCGTCCTATCGCGATTGCGACCAGCGCCGTCAGAACGGCAGGACGAATGAGAAGGTCGTGCCTTCGTCCACCACGCTCTCGACCCAGATGCTGCCGCCGTGCGCCTCGATGATGTGCTTGCAAATCGCCAAGCCCAGCCCAGTGCCCTGCACCGTATTGGCCGTATCGGCCACGCGGTAAAACTTGCGGAACATGTTGGGCAAGTTCTCTGGCCGGATGCCGTGGCCGGTATCGCGCACGTCCACCTGCACCATCCCGACCTCGTTGATATAGCCACTGACCAGCACTTGCCCGCCGTGGCGGTTGTACTTGATCGCGTTGGTCAGCAGGTTCAGCAACACTTGCTTTAGCTTCGACTTATCACCGCTGGCCTCGACCTCGCCAATCTCGATGAAGATTTCGATGTCCTTGCCAGCCGCTTGGGGCGAGACCAACGTCACGCAATCGCGCACCAACCCCGCGAGGTCGAACGCCCGCCGATCCATCTCCGCCCGCCCCGATTCGAGGCGTGCGAGGTCGAGAAAGTCCGACGTGAGCGCAATCAACCGCTCGGTCTCTTCCTCCAGCAAGCCGTACACCTCGGCGCGCTTGGCCTCCGGCAAGTCGGGGCGTCGCAACAGCACGGTGCTGGCGCGCAAGGCCGCCAACGGCGTGCGTAGCTCGTGCACGATTTCGGCCACGAAGTCGCTTTGTTGGAACAAGCGCGCATTTTCGATCGCCACGCCCGCCTGCGAGGCCAACACCGTCAACAAGCTGATGTCCTCGCCGTTGAACTTCTCGCCATCCTGCTTGTTCAGCGCCTGCACCACCCCAATCACTTTGGTATGGGTGCGTAGCGGCACCCCCAACAGGTTGCGCGTCACGAACTGGGTTGCGCTATCGACCTGCCGGTAATGCTTGGGGTCTTTGGTCACGTCCTCGATGACCCGCGGCTCACCATGCGTAAAAATCCACCCCGCGATGCTGCGGTCGAGCGGCACGGCGATGCGCTCGGTCTCGTGCGGCTTCAGGTTCGAGGCAATCTCGAACCGCAATTCGCCCGTGGACGGGTCTTGCAGCATGATCGAAGCCGCCTCGACGTTCAAGATTTCGACCACCGCCGCCACGATTTGTTGCAGCAGGGCACCATATTCCAACGTCGAGTTGAGCTGTTTGCTGATGTCGAGAATCCGCCGGTAGGCGTTCAAGCGCTGTTCGAGAGTGGTCGTCACGGCGTACCCAATCCTCGCTGTCTACGAAAAAGCGCGGTGCGCCCTAGTTCTGCACCGTCTGTGCCAGTTTAATCAGTTGGTTCGAGACCACCGCATTGGGCTGCAACACCACGATCGGTTGCCCCGTCTCCAACGCCTGATACGCCACCTCGGGCGCTGCCGAGACCATGCCGGCCACCGACTGCCCCAAGCGCGCCTCGACATCCGTCCACGTGATGGTGTAGCGCGCCAACGGGCTACGGTTGACCACCACCAACAAAATCGGCTTCCCCGCGAAGTCGCTCCGCAGGGCGTTCAACAATTGCTCGGCGGCACCCATCGCCATCGGTATCGGCTCGACCAACACCACCAGCTTGTCCAACGCGCCCAACAGCTTGGCCGTCAGCTCGGTATAGCCCGTGCCGAGGTCACAAAAGATGTGCGTGCCCAAGCCCTTCAGCGCCTTCACGGTCGCCAGCGCGGCATCGAGGGGGTACTTGGTGTGCGCTTCTTTCGGGTCTGCCGACGACGCCAACACCCGCGCACCGGTCGGGTGGTTCATCAGGTGCTGCATGACCAACGGCCCCCGAATTTCGGGCACGGGGCGGGTCAGGATGGTCGCCATCCCGTCCAGCTTGCCGGTCAGCCCGAACTGCGCGGCCACCGCGCCCGTCCCAAGCTGGAAGTCGGCCAAAATCGGGCGTTGCTTGACTTGCGCCAGCGAGGTCGCCATATTGACCGCCACCGTGGTCGTCCCGATGCCGCCCTTGCTGCCGAGGATGCCAATCCCCAGCCCCTGCGGGCGGATGTGTTGGCTGGCGGTGGCGTTGCGCCCCAACACCGCCTTGATGCGCGACGCCAATTCCGCCGGGTGGGTCGGCTTGGTCAGGTAATCGTCCGCGCCCGCCTCGAAACCGGCCACTTTGTCGTCAATCAACGTCTTGGCCGTAAACATGATGATGGGGATGGCGCGGGTCTCAGGGTTGCCGCGCAGGCGGCGGCACACCTCATAGCCGTCCATATCAGCCATCATCACGTCGAGGATGACCAGTTGCGGGCGCTCGATGCCCGCCTTCATCAGGGCTTGGTTGCCCGAGTTGGCCATCACCACGTCGTAGCCTTGCCGCTTCAGCATCATGCCGATCAGCTTCAGGCTCTCGACATCGTCATCGACCACCAATATCTTTTCCGCCATTGTCCGTCATCCCCCTAACAGGTCTCGCAAAACCAGTCTACACACATCCCGATAATCCTGCACACTCAGCGCGCCGTCGTCCGCAAGGTCTGCGGCCTGCGGTGCGCCGCTCCATAGGCAAACTCACGCAGTTCATCCGACTGGCGCATGGTCGTGATGGCAATCACCACCTGCCCCGTCCGAATGACGTGCGATTCGTCCGGCCCATACAGCACACCCTGCACGGGGTCGCGTATCCCGATGATTCGGGCATCATAATCGCGTGTGACCGCCAGCGCTGCAATCGTTTGGTTCACCCACGGCGAGTCCTCTTCGATGTACAGCTCGGTCGTCTCTAAGCCAGTAGCCCGATTATACAAGACATAATTCATAAAGTCGCTAACGACGGGGCGGGTGGTGGCCAGCAACAAGAACTGCGCGGCAATCTGCGACGGGCTAATCACGCGGTCGGCACCGGCGCGGTACAGCTTGGCGGCCATATCGTCGCTTTGGGCGGTGGCGGTAATCAGGGTGCGCTTGCTCAGGGCACGGCTGGTCAGGGTGGTCATCACGCTGCTGGCCTTGTCTTCCAACGCCACCATGATGGCCAACGCCCGCTCGATTCCGGCCTGCCGCAGCGTGTCGTCATCGGTCGTCCGCCCGACAATCACGCGGAACCCACGCGCCAGCAACCCCTCGGCACGCGCCGCGTCGGGGCAAATCACCACGAACGGGCGGTCTGGTGCCAAGCGGTGCAAGGCACCGTCGGCCACCGCGCCCCCCGCGCAGATGATGAAATGGTCGCGTAGCTTGCCCGCCGACTGTTGCGCCTCGGCCAGCGTCAGCCCGCGGGTGCCCCGCGTCTCCGGCTCGGCCACAATCAAGCGTTGCCATATATTGCCCAGCCCACGATACGCCCGATTCGGGCGGCTCTCGCGCAACAACGCCGGAATCACCTCCTCCGGCGCAATCACCAACACCACCTCGTCCTCTTCAAAGAAATCATCGGGCGTGAACGAGTACGCATAGCTCCCGTCCCCGCGCCGCACCCCCAGCAAGCCCGCCCCTTTGAAGCGCGCTTGCAGGTTCAAATCGCGCACCTTGCGCCCCAGCCACGGCGAGTCATCCTCCATAAAAATCTGGAGGACGTGCCAGCCGCCCGCTTTTTGATCGAACAAAATCGACGAGAAAAACTCGTTGACCGCAGGCCGAAACGTCAGGTTGTTCAAGAACTGCGCGGCGATGTCGGACGGGTTAATCACGTGGTTGGCACCCGCCCGCATCAGCTTAGGCGAAAACGAGTCGTCTTGCACCCCACACGTAATCATCAGGTTCGGGTTTTGCGTGTTGGCCGTCAAGACCGTCAACAAGGTCTCCATGTCGTCGTCTTCCATCACCATCAACGCCATGGCGTGGTCGATGCCCGCCGCCGCCAACACCGCGTTGTCCGACGCATCGCCCTCGATGACCAACATCCCCATCCGCCGGATGTCGTTGGCGCACTCGGCACTTTGGGTGATGCACACCACGAGGTCGGCCAACGTCCGCTGGCGCACCCGCGCCGTCAACACGCTGTGCAAGCGCAGGCGCAACGGGCGCAACACCGGCAAGTTGGCCAAGCGCGACGGCAGAAACCGGTCGATGCGCTGCACAATCCGGCGCGCCTCGGCATCGCGCCGTTGCTTGGCGCGGTCGGCCAAAAACCCGACCGTCCGATCGACCAGCTCGCCCTGCCCGATGATGACGTAATGCCCGCGCAACCGCCGGATTAACCGCACGGTGCGCGCCTGCTGTCGGGCGCGCACCAAATCGGGGCTGAACAAGAGCGACAAAAACGCCTGACCGGCGAAGGCGAACGCACCGAGGCCGGTCAGGAGCAAGACGATGGTGAAGAACCGCCCGAGGTCGGTACGGGGCACGATGTCCCCATACCCGACCGTTGCCAGCGTCACCACCGTAATCCAAATCGAGTCGCTGAGCGATAACCCCTCAATCAGCATGAACCCGCCCACGCCGGTCGGCAAGATGATCAAGAACAGCACCGCAGCGATGCGTATCTGCCGCCGAGTCTCTTCGTAGCTGGTCATGCCCTCAAACGCCCAATCTGTTTACCCTCGCCCAACACGCCCCCTATCTTAGCGTATTTTGGCCTTTAGCTCATCCACCCGCTCGGCATTCTTGCGGAAGCTCGCTTGCATCTCGGCCAGCGCCTCGCGCTCGCGCTGCACCACCTCGGGCTTGGCGCGTGAGACGAACCCCTCGTTGCCCAACATCGACTCGCTCTTGGCGATGCGCGGCGCAAGGGCGGCCTGCTCTTTCTCCAGCCGCTCGACCTCGGCACGGTAATCAATCAAGCCAGCCAACGGCAAGTACAGCACCACGTCGCCCACCGTCACCGACGCCGACTCGTCCGGCGCGGCCTCGACCAACGTGACCTCGGCCACGTTGCACAAGCGGCTGAACAAGAACCCGTGCGCCGCGATGCTCTCGCGATACGACCCCGCCGCCACCGCCGCATTGACCTTCTTCCCGGGCTCCACAGTGTACTCGAGGCGCAAATTACGCACCCCGCGAATCAGCTCGCGCAGCACGTCCATCTCGGCCTCGGCCTTGTCGTCCAGATAGGCCGCGTCGCTGGTCGGCCACTGCGCCACAATCAACAAACCGTTGCGCGCAGGCAGATACGCCCAGATTTCCTCGGTCACGAACGGCATGAACGGGTGCAACAAGCGCACGCACGTCTCCAGCACATGGAACAAGACCTGTTGCGTGTCGGCCTTGGCTTGCGCGTCCTCGCCATACAAGGCGTACTTGCTGGCCTCGATGTACCAATCGGCGAACTCGTCCCACAAGAAGGCGCGCACCTGCCGCCCCGCCTCGCCATACTGGTGGTTGTCGAACAAGCGTTGGGCGTTGGCCGTCAGCTTGTTCAGCGCGCTCAGCACCCAGCGCGACGGCAAATCCAGCCGCGACGCGGGCGGCAACGCAGGCGCGAAGTCGTCCGGCAGGCCGCTGGTCACGAAGTTGGTGATTTGCCACAGCTTGTTGACGAACTTCCAATCGGACTCAATCCGGCTCTCGTCGAGGTTGATGTCGTTGCCGGGCGTGCTGCTGGTCAGCAACGTAAAGCGCAACGGGTCGGCGCCATACTTGTCCATCAAGTCCACGGGGTCAATCACGTTGCCGTAGGTCTTGCTCATCTTGCGCCCGCTCTTATCGCGCACGAGGCCGTGCAAATACACGGTGTGGAACGGCGCTTCATCCGTCAGCCACAGCCCGAACATGATCATGCGCGCCACCCAGAAGAACAGGATGTCGTAGCCGGTCTCCATGATGTGGGTCGGGTAGTAGCGCCCGAGGTCGGCGGTCGGGGACGGCCAGCCCAGCGTGCTGAACGGCCACAGCCCCGACGAGAACCACGTATCCAGCACGTCCTCATCCGCCGTCCAGCCCTCGCCCTCCGGCGCGGCCTTGCCCACGCGAATCTCGCCGCTGGGGTGGTGCCACGCCGGAATCCGGTGCCCCCACCACAACTGGCGGCTGATGCACCAATCCTCGATGTTCTCCATCCAGTGGAAGAAGACCTTCTCGAACCGCTCCGGCACGAACTTAATCCGGCCATCGCGCACCGCCGCCATCGCTTTCTCGGCCAACGGCTGCATCCGCACGAACCACTGCTCCGACAGCAAAGGCTCAATCACCTCGCCGCCGCGCTGCGCCCGTGGCACGATCATCGGGTGGTCTTTGACCTCGATGGTCAAGCCCGCCGCGTCCATGTCCGCCCACACCCGCTTACGCGCCTCGAACCGGTCGAGGCCGGCATACGCCCCAGCGTTCTCGTTGAGCGTGGCGTCCTTGTTCATGATGTTGACGATGGCCAGCTTGTGTGCCTGCCCCAGCGTCCAGTCGTTGAAGTCGTGCGCGGGCGTAATCTTGAGCGCCCCCGTCCCGAACTCGCGATCGACGTACTCATCGGCAATCACCGGAATCGGGCGGTTGAGCAACGGCACATAAGCCGTCTTGCCAATCAGGTGCTGATAGCGCGGGTCTTCGGGGTGCACGCACACCGCCGTATCACCCAAAATCGTCTCTGGGCGGGTGGTCGCGACTGGGATATACTCGCCCCCCTCGACCGGGTAGCGGAAGAAGTACAGCTTGCCGACTTCCTCGGTGCGCTCCACCTCCACATCGCTCACCGCCGTCTGCAACCCGGGCGACCAATTGACGAGGCGCGGCCCGCGATACACCAAACCCTGCCGGTGTAGCGTGACGAACACGTCCAACACCGCCTCGGACAACCCCTCGTCCATCGTGAACCGCTCACGCGACCAATCGCACGACGACCCCAAGCGCCGAATCTGCTCGGTGATGCGCCCGCCGGACTCGGCCTTCCACGCCCACGCCCGCTCCAAGAACTTCTCGCGCCCGATGTCGCGGCGCGACAAGCCCTCTTCCTTCAGCTTGCGCTCCAAAATCAACTGCGTGGCGATGCTGGCGTGGTCGGTGCCCGGCACCCACAAGGCCGCCTTGCCCCGCATCCGCTCATAGCGCACCATCACGTCCTCGAGGCTGCAAAACATGGCGTGCCCCGCGTGCAAAGAGCCGGTGATGTTGGGCGGCGGCATCGAAATCACGAACGGCTCGGCGTCCGGGCTGGCCACCTCGGGCTTGAACCATCCACCGTCTTCCCATTGCTTGTATAGGCGCTGCTCGGCCTCTTTAAAGTCGAAATTCTTGGGCATCGCTTTAGGCATGGTCGTCTTCCGTTTCTCCACCCGTCATGGGTCGGTCAGTCACTGGTTACTTCTTGGCGGTAATCGGCTTGCGCGCCACCAACACGCGCTCGGTGCGGTCGGGCTGGTCGGTCACGTCCTCGAAGCCTTGCTCGAGGAGTACCACCTTCACCTCATCGGTCGAGAGCGGGCGGTATTGCACCCGCCGCTTGACGGTCTTGAACCCGCCGCGCTCCACCCCCTGCACGATGTACAGGTTTTGCGTGGCAATCACGGGCGGGCCGTCGTGCCACTCCCACAGGTCAAACGTGATGAACTCGCTGCCGTCGTCCTCGTCTTTGTGGGCGATGCCGGGGATGAACTCGGGGCGGTCTTCCATGAACGGCGCAAAATCGCGCATCCCAATCACCAGCAACCCGCCCGGGCGCAACAGCTCATAAAAAATCAGCAGCGTGGTCTCGATTTCCTCGTCCAACAGCAGGTGCGGCAACGAGTTGCCCTTGCACACGATCGCGTCGAACGGGCCTTTGACCACATCCGGCAAGTTCACGAAGTCGATGCGCTGAAATTCCAGCTTGTCCAGCACGCCATACGTCTCGGCGATGTCGTGCGCCTTCTTCAACATCCCCGCCGAGGGGTCGCACGCCACCACCTGAAACCCCAGCTTGGCCAACGCCACCGCCTGCGTCCCCGCGCCACACGCCGCGTCCAACACCCGCTCGACCCCCTTATTGCGAAAAATCGAGCGCAAGCTCAAGCCCTCGCGGTCGAGTTGCGTCTCCCAATCGCGAAAGAACAGCGGGTAATGCTCGGCGATGGCGTCGTAAAACGCCGTCGTATCGTTGCTGACAGACATCGCAGCGCCTTCTTTCTCCAGTCACCACACGACAAAAAGCCCGCTCGTCACACAAGGACGAACGGGCTGGGTTCGCGGTACCACCTTGCTTCCACGACCCGCAGGCCGTGGCGCTTGATTGCGCGATATCGGGCGCGACCGGCCACCCCTACACACCCGTTTACGGGCTTCTGGGCAGCAGACTCGGGGGCGACGTTCGGCGGGTGCGCTGGACGGGCTTTCAGCCGGTGGCTCGTCCTCTCTGGTGCGGCACGGTGCGCCTACTCCTCCCCGTCATAGTCCATAGGGGTATGGGGTCTTGTTTCACAGCATAACACGACCCGACGCGGCGCGTCAATGGGCTCAGCCCATCGCCTCGATTAATGCGAGGATGTCCCCTCCGAACGGTAACGGGTCACGCCAAAGCACCGACGGGTCAACCCGAAAACCGGCCAACGCCCCAGAATTCAACCACCCCGCCTCGTCCAACCGGCGTTCGCGGTACACCCCGTCTGCCGTTAAACCATAGATGTGCGCCTCGCGCCGAATTGGGTCAATCAGCCAATATTCCGGCACCCCGAACCGCTCGTATTCAATGAACTTGTCGCCACGGTCACGCGAGGCACTCTCGACCGAGACGATTTCGACGATGAGGTCGGCGGCACCGCGCAAGTAGGTCGGCTGCACCCGCTCGAGGTTTTCCTCGAACACGATCATCAGGTCAGGCTCACGCGCCGGTTGCGAGTCGTCGATATACATCGGAAAATCGGACAAGTAGATGCGCCCTTTGCGATGCTTGGCCATGAAGAACATGAACAAGACGTGCAAAAAACCCAGCAATTCGGCATGAACCCGTCCGGTGCTCATCGGGTAAGCCACAACCTTGCCGGCCACCCACTCGGTTCGGACGCCTTCGAGCCAGTCGGCACGGCGCACGTACTCATCAAAGCTCATCTCCTCAGACATCGTGCCCGTCGGGTCGGTCATCATACGCAAAACATCCTCGCCTAGTCATGGTTTTAGCATAGGCGAGGATGTGCTAGGCGTCAATGGGCTCAGCCCATCGCCTCGATTAATGCCGGAAGTGGCGCACGCCCGTGAAGACCATCGCAATCTCGTAGCGGTTGGCCGCCTCGATGACCTCGGCATCGCGGATGCTGCCGCCGGGCTGGATGACCGCCGTCACGCCCGCCTGCGCCACCGCCTCGAGGCCGTCGGCAAACGGTATCAGGCCGTCCGAGGCCATCACCGCGCCCTTCGCCCGCTCACCGGCCTTGCCCACCGCTAAGCGCGCCGCGTCCACGCGGCTGGTCACCCCGCCGCCGATGCCATAGGTCGCATCCTCACCGGCAATCACGATCGCATTGCTCTTGACGTGCTGCATCGCCCGCCACGCAAAGCGCATCGCCCGCATCTCGCTATCGGTCGGGGCGCGGTGCGTCACCACGCGCATCGACATGCCGTCTGGGTCACCCACATCGGCGCGCTGCACCAAAAAGCCGCGGTGCACGCTGCGGATTTCGAGGTCGTGCCCACTATACGGGTACGGGATGTGCAATAGGCGCGTGTTCTTGCGCTTCACCCGCAGGATGTCCAACGCCTCGTCGGTAAAGCCCGGTGCGGCGATGTCGTCAATCAGCAACGCCCCCAGCGACTCGACGAACGGCACATCGACCACGCGATTGACCGCCATCGCACACCCGAACGCCGACAACGGGTCGGACGCCAATGCCTTCGGGAACGCCTCGGCAAGCGTGCTGCCGACCGCCACACCGCACGGCGTCAGGTGCTTGACGATGACCACCGCCGCCTCATCGAAACTGCTGGCCGCCCGCCACGCCGCATCCACGTCGAGGATGTTGGTATACGACAGCGCCTTGCCGCCCAATAACGTGCTGCCCAACGGCCCCTCGCTCGGGTTTTGGCTGTAATAAGCCGCCGTCTGGTGCGGGTTCTCGCCATAGCGCAACAGTTCGCCGCGCTGCACCGACACCGACAATTGCGCGGGCAATTCCTCGTTGGCCTCCGCCGCGGACAACCCCGCCGAGCGTTGCAAATAGGCGTGGATGGCCGTGTCGTAATCGCGGGTGTGGGCAAACGCCTTAATCGCGAGGTCGCGCCGCAAGGCCGTATCGACCTCCCCCGCCGCCCGCAACGCGGTCTCGACCCGCCGGTAATCCGCGGGGTCGCACACCGCCACCACCCGCAGGAAGTTCTTGGCCGCCGCCCGAATCAACGTCACGCCGCCGATGTCGATTTGCTCGATGGCGTCTTGCAACGTCACATCCGGCTTGGCCACCGTCTCGCTGAACGGGTACAGGTTGCACACCACCATGTTGATTGGCGCGTACCCATGCGAGACCAGCTCGGCCAAGTCCTCGGCGCGGTCGCGCACCAAAATACCGGCGTGGATGGCCGGATGCAGCGTCTTGACCCGCCCACCCAGCATCTCCGGCACCTGCGTGAGTTGCTCGATGGGCGTCACCGGCAAACCGGCCTCGCGCAGGGCGCGCTCCGTCCCACCGCTGGCCACGATGTCCCAGCCCAATTGGGTCAAGGTCGTGGCGAACGGCACCAAATCGGTCTTATCGTGAACGCTCATCAATGCGCGTGGCATAGGCTTCGGCTACCCCCTGTGGTGGATGCGTAAAAAAATCGACGTGCAGACGGGACGTGATTATAGGCCGCGCCCAATTGTGCGAACAGGCACAATCCACACCCCCTAAAAGCGGGGGGTTGCAAACGTTAATTGTTCAAAATTTCACAAGTTATGTATACTGTAAGGTATCGGCAAGCGGTTTGAGGGAGCGGCTTGCCAGCGCACCACCCCCAACATCGTCTATCCCACTCACCGACAGGAGTGACCCCCCATGACCACTTCACGCCCCAAGGTCGTCATCATCGGCGCTGGATTCGGCGGCCTCAACATCGCCCGTGCGCTCATCGGCCAGCCGGTCGATGTCCTCTTGATTGACCGCCACAACTATCACGTCTTCACCCCCCTGCTCTATCAGGTCGCCACCTGTGGCCTCGACCCGTCCGACATCGCCTATCCGGTGCGCGGCATCTTCCGCAACAGCCGCAACGTGCGCTTCTTGCTGGGCAAAGTGACCGGCATCGACACCACCGCCAAGCACATCACCGTCCAGACCGAGCTGGGCGCCCGCGAGGAGTCGTTCGATAAGCTGGTCATCGCCACCGGCAGCGTCACCACCTACTTCGGCAACGCGCAGATTCAGGCCGCCTCGTTCGAAATCAAAGACCTCCGCAACGCCGTTCAGCTCCGCAACCACGTCCTCAAGCTACTCGAACGCGCCGCATGGACGGACGACCCCGCCGAGCGCCGCGCCCTGACCACGATGGTCGTGGTCGGCGGTGGCCCGACCGGCCTAGAGACGGCGGGCGCGCTGATTGAGCTGTACAACGGCGTCGTCCGCCAAGAATACCCGCACGTCGCCCACCTCGACGCCCGCGTCATGCTGGTCGAGGCCAGCGACCGCTTGTTGGCACCCTTCCCCCAGAAACTGCGCGACTCCGCGCTCGACCAGCTCAAATCGCTGGGGGTCGAGGTGTTGTTCGGCGTGCGCGTCACCGACGCCACCCCCGAGACGGTCACGCTCTCCAACGGGGTGCTCGTCCCCGCGCACACGCTGGTCTGGGCGGCGGGTGTCGAAGGCTCGCCGTTGGCCAAAGCCCTCGGTGTCACGTTGGAGCGCGGTGGGCGCGTGCCGGTCAACGAGACGCTCAACCCCGACGGCTTGCCCGATGTGTACGTCGTCGGTGACCTCGCGCACCGCATCGACCCCAACACCCAGCAACCCTACCCGCAAATGATCCCGGTCGCCATCCAACAAGCCAAGCTGACCGCCAAAAACCTGTTGGCCAGCCTGAACGGTCAAGCTCAAAAGCCATTCGCCTATTTCGACAAGGGCATCATGGCCACCATCGGGCGCAGCCGCGCCGTCGCCTACCCGTTCAACCGCGTCCAGCTCACCGGCTGGTTTGCGTGGTTCACGTGGCTGGCGCTGCACCTCGTCTGGCTGATGGGCTTCCGCAACCAAGTTCAGGTCTTCATCAACTGGCTCTGGAATTACCTGACCTACGACCGCAGCGTCCGCATCATCCTCGAAAACACCGCCGTCACCACGCCCCGCGCCAGCGGCGACTGACCGGCATCACCCATCTGCCGCTGGGGGTTGCACAGCCTCCCCCAGCGGCTCGGCGGCCACCACCCACCATACCCTCGGCACGCAATA
>JALONY010000243.1 GCA_025454715.1 Anaerolineae bacterium | reverse complement strand
GGCATCGCGTCGCCACGGGTCGGTTTGCTCTCCAATGGCGAGGAAGAAGGCAAAGGCAACGACCTCATCCGCGCCTCGGCAGAGCTCCTCCAACAAGCCGGTCTCAACTTCATCGGCAATGTCGAGCCCAAGGAAATCTTCAGTAAGCAGACCGGTAAGACCAAAGCCGATGTCATCGTCAGCGATGGGTTCACCGGCAATATCATGGTCAAGACCTACGAGGCGGGTATCCGCTACATGGGCGATAATCTGCGCGATGTGCTCAAGACGCGCCTCGATTGGTTGCTTTCGGGCGCGGTGATGCGCCCCGCCATGGGCGTTGTCCGCAAGCGCCTCGATACATCGGAGGTTGGCGGTGCGCCACTCTTGGGCGTAAACGGGGTTGTCATCATCGGGCATGGTAGCTCGGATGGTCGTGCCATCCGCAACGCCGTACACCAAGCCACCTTGGCGGTGAAGGGAAACATCGTCGCCTTGATCCAAGAAAAAATCGCGCAGTCCCCTGCACCTGACGCAGTTTAACCACAATACGGAGAGTTAACCCATGGATTTGCTTCGACGCGGACGCACGCGAGTCGTCATTACGGGTATGGGCGTCGTCTCTGCCCTCGGCTCGGTCAAGAGCCTCTGGGAAAGCCTATTGGCTGGGCGTTCGGGCATCCAGCCCATCACCACTGTCCCCACCGAACATACGCCGGTCAAAATCGCTGCCGAAGTGCGCGATTTCGACGTAAGCGGTTATATCGACCACAAAGAAGCTCGTCGTATGGGGCGTGCTTCCCAATTCGCCGTGTCTGCCGCCTATCAAGCGATTGAGGATGCTGGTTTATCGCCCCAAGACATCGAGGATAAGTCGGAGCGCGTCGGGGTCGTCGTCGGCACCACTCTCGGCTCACACGAGATGTCCACCAACAGCACGTTCGATTTCCGCACGACATGGCGCAAGCCCAACCCGTTGGCGCTCATCAATTCGCTACCCAACATGCCCAGCCACTACATCAGCCGTTTCTTGCGTGCACTCGGGCCCCTCAATACCCCATCGACCGCCTGCGCGGCAGGTACCCAGTCGGTCGGTGAAGCCTCGACCCTGATCCGAGAAGGCCGTGCCGATGTCGTCCTAACCGGCGGTGTCGAGGCCATCTTGCAGGACTACACCATCGCCGGTTTCTCGGCCATGACCGCGCTGGCCAGCGAGTACAACGATGACCCCACCCGTGCCAGCCGACCGTTCGACAAAAACCGCTCCGGTTTCGTGATGGGTGAAGGTGCTGGTATCCTCGTCATCGAGTCGCTCGCGCACGCCATCAAGCGCGGTGCGCGCATCTATGCCGAAATCCTCGGTCATGCCTCGTCGTCCGATGGCTATCACATCGCCGCGCTCGACCCCACCGCCTCGGGTGCCACCCGTTCCATCAAATGGGCGCTCGACAATGCCGCCGTCAACGGCGAGGATGTCGGCTACATCAACGCGCACGGCACCTCGACACCGCAAAACGACGCCATGGAAACCACCGCCATCAAGCGCGTGATTGGCGAGGCCGCCTACAACATCCCCGTCAGCTCGACCAAAAGCATGATAGGCCACGCCTTCGGTGCAGCCGGTGCCATCGAGGCGGTCGTCAGCGCGTTGTCGTTGTTCTACCAACGCATCCACCCCACCATCAACTACGAGACGCCCGACCCCGAATGTGACCTCGATTACGTGCCGAACGAGGCTCGCGATGTCCAAGACTTGCGCTACGTCTTGTCCAATAGCTTTGGGCTGGGGGGGCAAAACGCCTCGTTGGTGCTAGGGCGCGTCTAATCGTCTATCCGTGGAGCAAAGCGTGCATATGAGCCTTCGTTTGTCCGAAATCGAGGCGCTACTGCGCGCCAAAAAAGCCAAAAGCGCCGAGGTCAAAATCACCCGTGCCCTGCGGATGACCTTGCCGGCACACATGCAGGCCGAATTGCTCATCTTGCGCGCCCGCGCCAAACTTCTGACCAGCCGCCCGGAAGGTGGCCTCGAGGACATCTCGAAGGCCACCCAACTCCACGCCCCCATCGTCCAGCAACCGCATGTCCAAGAACTTCAGGCCGATTGCTTGTTTGCGCGCTATGAGCTATCGGCCTTGGGCTTTGCAGAACGTAGCGACTGGGTCAATGCGGAACGGATATATACCACCTTACTCGAGGCCAACCCCAATTACGACAATGCCGGATGGGTATCGTACCAGCTTGGGCGGTTGCTGCTCTCGGATAACCGCATCGAGCAAGCGTTAGCGGCGTTTCACACCGCGCTCCTCCAATCGTCCCACGTTATCGCGCTCACGTCATATGCTTTCGAGCGGCTGGCATTCATCGCGTCTTATGAGCAACGCGATTTTCGCCAAGCGTTGGTCTACCTCGACAAATCGATCCAGACCTACCCCCTGAGCGAAGACCGCGCATGGCTGGTTCAGGCCTATTTTTTACGTGGGCGCATCCTACGCGACATGCACCGTTTGCAAGAGGCCGTACAGACCGCCGAAGCAGCCCTCAAGCTGACCACACAGCGTGGGCTCCCACGCGCCAGCTTACTCGAAGCGTTATTCAATGCCGCCGAAATTTTCTCGCGTGCCGAGCACCAACACGAGCGCGTCATCGCCGTGTTAGAGCAATACCTGAGCTTATCCAAGCGCCCCCCGGGCGTCAGCGTGTCGTGGTCACGGGCATACGAAATGCTGGCCGATGCCTATTTCTCGGCAGGTCACTACGAGCGTGCCGCCACCTCGTATCTGGCCGCCTTGCAATATAACCCCTACCACCCATGGGAATACGCCCTCTATTTGCGTGCCGCCCGCGCCTATTATCAACAAGGGCTGTACGACCAAACCCAACGTATCGTCCAACGCGCCATCCAAGGTGCCGAAAGCGAAGGGCAAACCATCGACTTCCGTGCTTACGATTTGCTGGGAAGCGCCTATTACGCCCTCAACAAATTCCCCCAGTCGGTCGAGGCGTTCGATAAGGCTTTAGCGCTCATCCCCTCCAACGACGCTTCTAAGCCCAAAATCGTACAATACCGGCAATATGCTACCGAAGCCCAAGCCCGTGACAATGGCACCACCCCATCCTGACCCAATTTGCGCTAGAATAGGCGCATCGTGGAATGGATAGGGATTCGAGATGGCAATGAGCGTAAAAGTACACGTTATCGGGGGCGGCCTCGCCGGAACCGAGGCGGCTTGGCAGTTGGCCAAGCGCGGGCATCAGGTTATCTTGTATGAGATGCGCCCCGTCCGCACCACTGGCGCGCACGTCTCCGACCGTTTGGCCGAGCTGGTGTGCAGCAATTCCTTGGGCTCCAAGCTCCCCGACCGCGCTACCGGTGTGCTCCAAACCGAGCTCAAAGCCCTCGACTCGCTTCTGATTACATGTGCCGAGGCCACTGCCGTACCGGCTGGTGGTGCGTTGGCCGTAGATCGTGAAGGATTTGCTCATGCTGTCATGCACGCCATCCAAACCCATCCCAACATCACGCTACGGCGTGAAGAGGTCACCGAGATTCCGCCCGAGCCGACCATCATTGCCACGGGGCCGTTAACCTCCCCTGCCCTATCCGAACGGATTGCGCAACTGACCGGCCAAGAGTACCTGTATTTTTATGACGCCATCTCCCCAATCGTCGTTGCCGATACCATCGACATGAGCATCGCCTTCAAGGCCAGCCGTTATGATCGAGGCGAAGACGACTACATCAATTGCCCGATGGACAAAGACGAGTACCGCGCATTCGTCCAAGCCATCCGTACAGCCGAGCGCGCCGAGCTGCGCGACTTCGAGCAAGAAGACCCGCACTTTTTCGAGGGGTGCATCCCCATCGAACAATTGGCCGCACGTGGCGAAGAGACCCTCGC
>JALONY010000242.1 GCA_025454715.1 Anaerolineae bacterium | reverse complement strand
GTGGTGATTTGGGCGACCCAACCGCGCCAAACCGTCACACCCGCCAGCTTGCCCGACCCCAACCTCGCGCTGGCCTTGCTGACCAACCCACAAACCACCCCCACCGCCGCCCTCGGCGCGGTTGGGCAGCCCGTCGCCCCCCAAATCATCGCGACCGTCACGCCCCTGCCCGCCGTCTTGCAGGCGCGTGGCGCGGTCGCCTTTACGTTGCGCGAAAACGGCCAGACCGACTTGTGGGCGGTGCCCATCACCACCCGCCAGCCGCTCCGCATCACCAACGACCTGACCGACGAGCGCGACCCCGCATGGTCACCCGATGGCACCAAGCTGGCCTACGCCTCCAACAGCGCAGGTAACTGGAACATCTACATCTACGACCTGCTGACCGACCAAACCCAGCAGATGACCTATGGCCTCGCCTACGAGGCCGCCCCCAGTTGGTCGCCCGACTCCAATTGGCTGGTCTATGAGACCTACCAAGGCGGCAACCTCGATGTCTACGTGTTGCCCGTGACGGATGTCAACGCCACCCTCCAGCCCATCACCGCCGACCCCGCCCCCGACATGCACCCCGCATGGTCGCCCGATGGCCGCCAAATCGCGTTCGTCTCGGTGCGCGAGAACGGCACGTCCGACATTTACGTCGTCTCGCTCGAGGACATCAGCGCCCCCGCCAACCTGACCAACACACCCACCCGCGCCGAGGATTACCCGGCATGGTCGCCCGATGGGGCGTATTTGGCCTACAGCGCGTTCGATGCCGGCCTCGAAAAAATCTTCGTCCAAGACATGCGTGACCGCGCACAAGCGCCGGTCGTGCTTGGGCGCGGCCACGCCCCGTCATGGTCACCCGACGGCACCGCCATCATCGCCGCCGTCGAGACGCTGGGCGCCACCCACCTCACCGTCTACCCGTTCAACAACCCCGAGGCCATCCCGCAAATCATCAGCGTCCCGCCCAACGCCACCCGCCCGGTCTGGACGGGTCAGCCGTTGCCTGCCGCGCTGGTCAACAACGGTGGCCTACCCGCCCGCACCCAAGCCCTCTACATCGAGCAAGAGACGCGCTTCGCCAACGGCCTATACCGCCTCGGCAGCCTGATTAACGACGTACAAGCCCCCAGCCCCAACCTGAGCGACCGCGTCAACGACTCGTTCAACGCGCTGCGCGAGCGCGTGCTACAGGCCAGCGGGCGCGACTTCTTGGGGCGGCTGGATGATGCGTTTTGGGACATCAACCAACGCCCTCAGCCCGGTGAAGACCCGCGCAACTGGCACAAAACGGGTCGGGCGTTCTCGATTGGCCGCAACAGCGCGTTGGGCGGCTTCCCGCCCGATGTCGAGGTCATCCGCGAGGACGGCGAGGTCGAGACCCGCTGGCGGGTGTTCTTGCGCGTGGCCGACGCCGCCCAAGACGGGCAGCTCGGTGAGCCATTGCGCGCCCTGCCGTGGGATTTCAACAGCCGCACCTCCAACGATGTCGTCGCCTATCAAAACGGTGGCAAGCCCAAGGACTCCATCCCCAGCGGCTATTACATCGACCTGACCGAGCTGGCCGAGGATTACGGCTGGCAGGCCTACCCTGCCGGTAGCGATTGGCGGCTCAATTTCAACGCCATTAACTATTGGATGTTCTACAAGCCCGACGGCCTGACGTGGCTGGACGCCATGCGCGAATTGTGGACGGAAGACCAACTCGGCGGCTTCGCCCCCACCAACACCCCGCTGGCGCTCCCGACCGACCCCGCCCCGACCCCGTCGGCGGGCAGCGCGGGGGGCTGAGCCATGCGTGGAGGACTCATCGCCGGTCTGGTGGTGTTGCTGGCGCTCGGCGGGTTCGGCGCGCTCTTGGTCGTCAACAGCGATCCCAACGCCGAGGTTCGCCCAATCATCCCGACCGAGGCCATCACCATCGAGCCGACCCGCCCATGGCAAGAACTCTTGCTCATCGGGGCACAAAACGGCACGCCCGTCCCCACCGTCGCCTTGCCCGATGGTCAGGCCTTCGTCGCCCCGACCTTGCCCCCGCTGCAAGCCGCCACCAGCGCGCTCATCCCAGCCAACGACATCGCCGCGCTCCCCCCCATCGACTTCCCGATTGACGGTGCCACCGCCACCCCAGCACTGCCCGCCAGCAACGCCACGACCGCGCCGCTCGCCACCCGCCTCGCCCAGACCCCGCGCCCCATCCCGACCAACCCGCCCTCCTTGCCCGTACCGCTGGCGCGTGACCCCCGTGACCATTACTGGTTTGCCCGCCCCATCGACCCCGACCGCAACAACCGCACCCTCAACTATTATGAATATGGCACCGACGGCCCCGCCGATTCGCCCTACCCCATCCACCACGGCATCGACATGCCCAACGAAATCGGCACGACCGTGCGCGCCGCAGGCTCCGGCTTGGTCATCTTCGCCACTTCCCAGACCACGCCCATCTTCCAGAACTCCCCATCCTATGGCAACGTCGTGGTCATCGAGCACGATTTCAGCTACCAAGGCTTGCCGTTGTGGACGCTCTACGCCCACCTCGAGGCGCCGCTGGTCGTCGCCGGTGAGCGGGTCGAGGCGGGTGACGCGATCGCCCTGCTGGGCAACACCGGCCAATCGGGCGGGCCCCACGTCCATTTCGAGGTGCGCCTCGGCCAAAACACCTATGGCTCCACCGTCAACCCCAGCTTGTGGATTGCCCCGTTCGTCAACCACGGCACCATCGCCGGGCGGGTCGTCGATGCCCGCGGTGACTTCATCGACGACGCCGAAATCACGTTGTTTGCGGGCGGTGTCCCCCGCGATGTGACCACCAGCTACGTCTTCCGCGGCAGCGGCTCACAAGTCAACCCAGACCCACAATGGAACGAGAATTTCGTCTTTTTCGACGTGCCGGTCGGCACCTATGAGGTGGTCGTCACGCTCGACGGGGTGCGCGTCAGCCGCCCCGTCACCATCCGCGAAGGCTTGACCACGTTCGTCGAATTATCGCCCCCACAGCAGTAAAACCGTCAGGAAAACGGGGGGTACTGGCGCTTGTCACCACCCCACCCGCTCAGTTAGAGTCAAAAATCTACCACAACCCTACCGATTAGGAGATGGGCATGACCTTTCACGCAGTACTACGCGCCTCGCTCACCCGCGCAATCCTCGTGGCGGCGCTGGCGCTCTCGACATTGGGGGCGTTCGCGCAGACATCCGAGCGCGCACTGCTTCCGGGGAGTGCCGTGGTCGGCCAAATCGACGCGGCCAACCCCGCGCAGGTCTACACCTACACCGCCACCTCGGGCGACAGCATCTCGGTCGGCGTGACCGCCGAGGCAGGACTCGCCCTCACCCTCACCCTGACCGACGCCGCGGGGAACCTGCTGGCCACCGCCACCGATACCAATTCGGTCGGCGCGGTCTCGGTCTTGAACGTCACCCCGGCGGACGGCCTGACCTACATCACGGTCTTCCCCGCCGCAGGCCTCGGCACCCAGACCACCGGCGGTTTCCGCATCATCCTCGAGACCGGCGGCACCGACACGACCACCGCCCCTGCCGCCACGCCCGAGTCGCCCGCCGCCACCCCCGAGACCCCCGTCCAACCGGTCACCAACGTCGAGTATTCGGTCGGTAGCTTGCTGACCTCGGTCGGCTTGCAGGTCAGCCTGTCGTGGGCGTCCACCGCCGACCTCAACCTCGAACTGCGTGACCCGACCGGCCAACGCCTGTTCTTCGACAACACCAGCAACACCAATGGCGGCACCTTCGGCTTCGATGTCAACGGCCTGTGCGAGGTGCTGACCGGCACCAACCCGACCGAGACCGCCACCTACGCCGCCGGTGCCATCCCGACCGGTTATTACGAAATCCTCGTCTACTACCGCCAAGACTGCCAAAACAACGG
>JALONY010000241.1 GCA_025454715.1 Anaerolineae bacterium | reverse complement strand
CTCCAGCAGCGCCACCATCCCATTACCCAGCAGGTTCACGGTCGTCTCGTGCCCGGCAATCAACAGCAACATGATCATCGCATGGAGCTCGATTTCGCTCAGGCGCGTGCCTCCCTCGTCGGCCTCGACCAACGCGCTAATCAAATCGGGCTGAGGATGGGCACGCCGTTGCTCGAAAATCTCGGAAAAATACGCCGTAAACTCCTCCGTGACCGCGGCCAACATCGTCAGCTCATCGGGCGAGGTATAGGCGTTTTGGCTCGTCAGCACCTCTGCCCACGCCTGAAAACGCGGCAAATCGGCAGGCGGCAGGCCGAGGAGCTCGGCAATCACGATGACCGGCAAGGGCAAAGCGAAGTCGGCGATGAAGTCGAATTGGCGCTCGGGGCGCTGCACGATGTCGTCCAACAGTGTCTCGGCAATCCGAGAGATGCGCGGGCGCAACGCCTCAATCAGTCGTGGGGTGAAGGCTTTGTGCACCAGCCCCCGCAAGCGTGTATGCTCTGGTGGGTCGGACGACAACATATCGTTGCCCTCCAAAACGCTCATGTAATCGGGCTGGGGCGGCAACGCGGCCAGCTCCGCCGCGCTCAACGTGCCGCGATAGGTCTGCGAGAAGCGCGGGTCTTTCAGGATGGCTTGCACGTCCTCGTAACCAGAGACCACCCATGCCTCGACCGTGGGGCTGAGCGAGGCGCGGTGGATGCGCTCATCGGGCGGCGAGCGGTAAAACGTGCGCGGGTGTGCCGACAAATCGAATGGGGTCATGACATTTCCTCGACAGTCTATTGATAAAGCGATATGCTTTCGATAAACACGATACGCCCCAAAACCACCCACTCGCAATCACCGGTTTGGGCAAAGCTTGGAGTATGCGACAACCATGGCCAAAGTCTCGATAAACTCAACCGACCCCCGTGCCGTGCGAACCCGTGCCATGTTGCGCGCCGCGCTGCTGGGGTTGCTAAAGGAAAAACCGTTCTCGTCCATCACCGTGCGCGACATCACCAGCCGCGCCACGCTCAACAACGCGACGTTTTACTTGCACTACACCGACAAATGGGATTTGCTCGACGGCATCGTCCACGAAATCCAAGACGCCCTGACCGATTCCGCGCCATTTTTCCCGCTTGACCCGCTCGACCCGACCTATGAACCCAAGCTCGACATCAAGCTGTTCACCCACATCCAGACCTATTGGGAGTTTTACAAGCTGATGCTGGGCAAGCACGGCGTCCCGTCGGTCGCTCACACCCTGCGCCATCACCTCGAGCGCATCGCCGAAGCCACCCTCGAGGAGGTGCTGCCCAACCCCGCCGATTACCCGATGCCCAAATCGCTCATCCTACGCTTTTTCGCCTCGGCCTACATCGGCATCATCGAGTGGTGGCTAGACTCCAAAACCCCAGCCACCCCCCACGACCTCGCCGGTTGGCTGTGGGACATGCAGCGCTTGCTCATCACCCTCGGCACCCCCCCAGACCGCGACACCCCCACCGGTTTGGGGGGTTGACACACCCTGTAATTCGGCATATAACTTAGGAAGCTATTGATTAGCCTGCTAATAAAAAAGCAGGTCAGAGGAACCTCGTGACACACGTTTTGTATTGGATGAAGCGCGCCCAATTGGCCGTCCGCCGCACCATGGACGACGAATTGCAACAGTATGGCCTGACCTCTGCTCAAGCCGAGATTCTCGGCCCCGTCGGGTACTCGGTCGAGGGCATCTCGCACAAGGAGCTGGCCGAATGGCTGGGGGTGGCCTCGCCCACCCTGACCAACTCGATCGACACGCTGATCGAGAAAGGCTTGGTCGAGCGCCGCGTCAGCGCCAGCGACGCCCGCGCCAAGCGCATCTTCGCCACCGATGCAGGGCGTGCGGTCATGGCGCAGCTCATCCAACACGCCAACGTCAAGATTCACGCGCTCCTCGCGGGATTCGACGCGCAAGATTTGGCGCAGTTCAGCGATTATCTGCAACGTCTGGCGCGCAACGCGGGCGACTCGCTGGACGTGCCCGACGAGGTTCGCCGCCGCGTCGAGGAAGCCCGCCGACAATTCGGGTTGCCCAACGCCGAGGGCGTCACACCGCCCGACGAGTGCTGAGCACCCCATCACCCATCCAAACACAGGGAGAACATCATCATGAGCACCACCGCATACGCCGTCAGGGTTGACGGCGTGAAGAAATCGTTCGGCTCCGTCACGGCCTTGAACGGCGTGACGTTGGCCGCGGAAACCGGTAAAGTCCTCGGCTTGCTGGGGCCCAACGGGGCGGGCAAGACCACGCTCGTCCGCATCCTCACCACCCTGCTCAAGCCCGACGCCGGGCAAGCCACCGTCGCTGGGGTCGATGTGGTCAAGAACCCGGGTGCCGCCCGCCGCATCTTCGGGCTGGCCGGCCAATATCCGGCGGTCGATGAGCTGCTGACCGGGCGCGAAAACCTGAACATGGTCGGGCGCTTGTACCACATGCCCGCCAAGCTGGCCAAGCAACGCGCCGACGAGTTGCTGGAGCGCTTCGCCCTCAACGACGCGGCCAACCGCCCCATCCGCACCTACTCGGGCGGGATGCGCCGCCGCCTCGACCTCGCCGCCGCGCTGGTGGTGCGCCCACAGGTCTTGTTCCTCGACGAGCCGACCACCGGCCTCGACCCGCGCACCCGCATGGAGTTGTGGGAGGTCATCCGCGAATTGGTGGCCGACGGTGCGACCCTGCTGCTGACCACCCAATACCTCGAAGAGGCCGACGCGCTGGCCGACCGAATCGCCATCATCGACCGCGGCTTGTTGATTGCCGAGGGCACGGCCAATGAGCTGAAAGGCCAATTGCAAAAAGACGTGGTGCAAGTCCGCGTCAACGACCTCGCCCAAGCCACCCCCGCCTACCAAGCGCTGACCGCGCTGGGCAACGGCGGCACCCAGCTCGACGCCACCGCCGGTTGGATACATGTCCCCGTCACCAACGGAACCCGCGGCCTCGTCGAGGTGGTGCGCCTGCTGGATGACCATCACATCGCCATCGCCGACATCAGCCTGCGTCGCCCGTCGCTCGATGACGTGTTCTTGACCCTGACCGGCCAACCGACCGCCCAATAACCGGAGACCCGCCCATGTCGCAAAACACCATCTCACTCCAAGCCGCCATCGCCGAGGCCGCCCGTGAGCAAACCCTGAGCGAAAAGCTCAAGTGGTTCGTGCTCGACACGCTCGAAATCACCAAGCGCAACCTGATCCACTACATCCGGCTGCCCCAGCTCATCTTCTTCTCGTTCATCCAGCCGATCATCTTCGTCTTGCTGTTCACGCAAGTCTTCGGCGGCGCGATGGGCAGCATCATCAGCCTGACCTACGGCACCGACTACGTGAACTACCTACTGCCGGGCATTTTCGTCCAGACCGCGCTGTTTAGCGGGGCAGCCACCACCGTCGGGCTGGCCACCGACCTGCAAAAAGGCATGATTGACCGCTTCCGCTCACTACCGATGAGCCGCGCCGCCGTCCTGACCGGTCGCACCATCGCCGACAGCGTCCGCAGCATCTTCACCATCACCATCATGATCGTGGTCGGGTCGTTGCTCGGCTTCCGCTTCAGCGGCACGTTCGCCGAGTCGGCCTTAGCGGTGATTTTGTGCATCTTGTGGGGCTACTGCTGCACGTGGATTTTCGCGTGGATTGGCGTGCTGGCCAAAGACCCCGAGACCGCCCAAACCGCCGGTTTCATCTGGGTCTTCCCGCTCCAGTTCGCCAGCTCGATTTTCGTGCCGTGCTCACGCTGGTGGCCAACACCGTGCGGGCATTGGTGCTGGGGCAGCCCGCCGACCAGCTCGGCGCGGTGCTGGTGTGGATGGTCGGCATCGTGGCCGTATTCGGCCCGTTGGCCGTCTGGCAATACACCCGCCGGACGAAGTAAGCCGCTGTGCAACTGCCGGTTTACGACCTCGCGACCGACTCGCTCGATACCCCCGCCTTGCGCCAGCAGGACGGGGTGTATCGTTTCGGCAGCCAAGCGTTCGCCGTCACCCTGCGCCACCGCCCCGACCTACACACGCTCCCCGACCTCGCGCACGGCTGGGAGACGGTGCGCCAGCTCGACATCACCG
>JALONY010000240.1 GCA_025454715.1 Anaerolineae bacterium | reverse complement strand
CCGAGCGCCCGTCGGAGGATGTCGCCGCTTACGTGCGCGCTGGCATCGTCGATGTGATGAAGGATGTCGGCGCGGAGTGGCGTGGCGACCTGATGCCGCAAAATTATGGTGAACGCCTGAGCGCGCAACAGGTCGATGACCTCGTGGCGTACCTCATCGCGTTGGAGTGAGCGCCCCCGACAAAACCGTGTTATGCTGATTAGAACATCCATTCAGCACATGGGGGACAAGCACATGACAACCTATGACGAGGTCATGGCCGCGCTAGAGTCGGCAGGCACCGCGCAAGCGCGCAAAATTTATGCCCGTCACGGCATCACGTCGCCGATGTTCGGCGTCAGTTATGCGTCCTTACGCGCCATCCAAAAGCCGCTCAAGGTCAACCACGCGCTGGCGGTGCAGCTCTGGGGCAGTGGCAACCACGATGCGCGGGTGTTGGCGTTGATGCTGGCCGACCCCAAGCAAGCCGATTTGGCCTTGCTGCGCGCATGGATTGAGGTGGTCGATAATTACACGCTGAGCGACGCCATCGGTGGGTTGGCGGCGCGCAGTGCGCACGCTCGCACCGTGGCCGAGACGTGGGCGCACGAGGCCGGCGAGTGGGTCAGCAACGCCGGTTGGGGGGTGGTCAGCCAGTTGGCGATGACCGACAAGGGCTTGCCGGACGCCTATTTCGAGCCCTTTTTGGCCGACATCGCGCAACGTATCCACCAGCGCCCCAACCGCACGCGCTACGCCATGAACAACGCCCTAATCAACATCGGGTGTCGCAGTGCGGTGTTGCACGAGCGCGTGCGCGCCGTGGCCGAGCAGGTCGGTGAGGTGGTGGTCGATCACGGGGAGACCAGTTGCGAGACGCCGGTGGCGCTGCCCTACATCGACAAGGTGCTGGCGCGCAAAGGCTACGTGCGGGCGTAGGGGTGGGGGCGAACCGACATGATAGCACGCCGGTTCGCCCAATCCCTCGTCAGTCGGTAAACTGGCACAGGTACCAGTTGGCAGGCGCATTGTCGTAATAACTGATGTTCGCGCTGGCGACGTAAACCGCGCTGATGGCCGCGCATTTCGCAGTCGCCTCGAGCCCACCATCGTCCGAGACCACGAGGGTGCCATAGGCGGCCACACCACCGCTGCATGTCCCATCGGTGCTGAAATAGGCCTCGGCGTTCAACAACGTGTCAAGCGCGCCGACCAGCCGGAAGTCAAATTCGGACAGCGTGGTCGAGAAGTAGCAACTCGGGGCTTGGTCAATGAGGATTTTGCAGGTTTCGGGCAGGCTGTCCGCCGAGGCGCGCCCGTTCTCATAGGCGGCCAAGTACCAGCCACAGTTCCACGCCCATTCGTCCTCGGCGTCGGTCGGCCAATCGCACTTGCCCTCTAGGGTGCCACCTGCATAACACGCATTTTCACGCGGGTCTTCGGTGGTGTCATCCGCGGCCAGCGCCGCACTCGTCAGGCTGACCAAAGCCAGCACCAGCACTATCCAACGCTTCATCACGCCTCCCTTTGTGCCCTGATTGGGCGTTTGCAGGTTTACGCCTGCTCGCCCATCGGAACCCAGATGTTCTTGACCTGCGTGGCCTCGCGCAGGAACTCCTCGCCCGCGCCGTGGTGCGCGTCGTACCAATCACGCGAGATGCCGTAGCTCACCCACGTGCGCTTCATGTTGGCCGCGCTCAGCGCCTCGACGAAATGGCTGCCCAGCGCCCCGCCGAAATACCATAGCGCGTCCACGTCGTCATGCTCGGCCAGCGTCTTGGTCAGGGCGTCACGGTCGCCGGTCACGAGGTTGACCACCCCTGCCGGAACGTCCGAGGTCTCCAAGACCTGATAGAAATCGGTGGCGACCAGCGGGTACTTCTCGGACGGCACGACCACCACCGTGTTACCACGGGCGATGGCCGGAGCCATCAGCGCAATCATCGCCAACAACGGGTGCTCATCGGGGCAGACCACCCCAATCACCCCGACCGGCTCGGTCAAGGCGACCGTCAGCCCGCGCAATTCGGTCTCTTGGATGCTGCCGCCGTATTTGTCGGCATAGGCCGCATAGGTGAACAAGCGCGAGATGCTGGCCTCGACCTCGCGTTGCGCCTGCGCCAACCCGACGCCGGTCAGGGCGTCGATGCGGCGGGCGAACTCGTCGGCGCGGGCGCTCAGGTTCTCGGCGATGAAGTACAAGATTTGGGCGCGGTTGTGGCCGGTGCGGTACGCCCAGCCGTTTTCGGCACTGCGGGCGGCGCTGACCGCATCGCGGATGTCCTTGCGGTTCCCATCGCCGACCACGCCCAGCACGCGCTTCCCATCATGCGACAACACCGGCTTGGCATACGCGCCGTCGGGGCGCTTCTGCTTGCCGCCGATGAACAATTTGGCGGTGCGGTCGAGGGCGGGCAATCCCTCACCCCCTAAATCCCCCTCTCCCACAAGGGGCGAGGGGGACTTGGCGGTACTGTGCCCCTCTCCCCCCAGTGGGAGAGGGGTTGGGGTGAGGGGCGACTGGGTTGGGGTGAGCGGCATCACCGGCTTGGCCTTGCCCCACGCCTTGTACGCGGGGTCGTCCTTGGGCGGCAGTTCTGGGCGCGGGCGCGCCTCCCATTTCGGGCGCACGTATTCGTACAAGCCCTCTTTGCCGCCCTCGCGCCCAAAGCCCGACTCGCGGTAGCCGCCGAATCCGCTGGCCGCGTCGAACAGGTTGGTGCTGTTGACCCACACGCTGCCCGCCTTGAGCTTGCGCGCCGTCTCCATCGCGAGATTGATGTTTTCCGACCAGACCGAGGCGGCCAAGCCGTAGCGGGTGTTGTTGCCCAGCTCGATGGCCTCGGCGGGGGTGCGGAAGGTCATCGCCACCAACACGGGGCCGAAAATCTCTTCTTGCACCACGGTCGAGGACGGCTGTACGCCGGTCAGCAGGGTCGGCGGGTAATAGCAGCCGTTGGTCGGGATGGGCGTCTCGGCCTGATACAACTGCGCGCCCTCGGCCACCCCCAGCTTGACCAAGCGGTCAATCGTCTCGTATTGCACCGGCGCGACGACCGGCCCCATATCGACCGTCTTATCCAGCGAGTCGCCGACGCGCAGCGTGCTCATGCGGCGCTTGAGCTTGGCCAACAGGCGCGGCGCAACGCTCTCTTGCACCAGCAAGCGCGACCCCGCGCAACACACCTGCCCTTGGTTGAACCAAATGGCATCGACCAAGCCCTCGACCGCGCTGTCGAGGTCGGCGTCCTCATAGACGATGAACGGCGATTTGCCGCCCAATTCCAGCGACAGGCGCTTGCCCGTCCCCGCTGTCACGCGCCGGATGATACGCCCGACGCCGGTGCTGCCGGTGAAGGCGATCTTGTCGAAATCGGGGTGGCCGGTGATGGCCGCGCCCGCCTCGTCCCCGCCGGTTACGATGTTGACCACACCGGCGGGCAATCCGACCTCGGCGCAGACCTCGGCGAACAAGATGGCCGTCAGCGGCGTATGCGGGGCGGGCTTGAGCACCACCGTGTTGCCCATCGCCAGCGCGGGCGCAATCTTCCATGCCAGCATCAACAGCGGGAAGTTCCACGGGATGACCTGCCCGACCACCCCGACCGGCTGATAGCCGCTCAGCTCTGATTCCATCAACTGCGCCCAGCCCGCGTTGTGGTAAAAGTGGCGCGCCACCAGCGGGATGTCGATGTCGCGGCTCTCGCGGATGGATTTGCCGTTGTCCAGCGACTCGAGCACCGCGAACAACCGGCTGTATTTTTGGATTCCGCGAGCGATGGCGTACAGGTAGCGGGCGCGGGCGTGCCCGCTCAGGGCGCTCCACGTGCCGAAGGCGGCGCGGGCGGCTTGGGCGGCCTTGTCGATGTCGGCGGTGTTGGCGTCGGCCACCTCGGCGATGGTTTGGCCGTTGGCGGGGTTGGTGCTGGTCAGGTACTTGCCCGA
>JALONY010000239.1 GCA_025454715.1 Anaerolineae bacterium | reverse complement strand
CTCGTTGATGTTGGCATAGCCCAGCCACTCCTCCCACGGCTCATCATAGAACTCGACATACCAAATGCCGTTTTCGTCGGGGCCGCTGGCGTTGAACTGGTAATTGGGGTAATTCACCAGCCAATCGGCGAACGTGTCGGACTCGGCCACCGCGTCGATGATTTCTTGCGGGGCGGCGGGTTGCTCATCGTCTTGGGCAAAGGCTGCCCCCACCCACACGGTGGCCAGCAGCAAGAACACGGCAAAAGAACGGGTCAAACGGGACATGACAAAACCTCCGTCAGGGATTAGGCGAACGAGCGCGGGACGACGATGTTGGGCGCGGTGTGCGCCAACCCGGGGAAAATCTGATCGATGGCCGGATTGTTCAGGCGGCGCGTCAGCACCTCGGCCAAGACATCGCGGTAATCGGTGGTGATGGCGAGGTCACCGTCGTTCAGGCGCTCCGGCGCGAGGGTCGGCCAATTGGCGTACACCTGCCCGCCCTGCGCCCCGCCGCCCATCAGCAACATGAAGTTGCCGTGACCGTGGTCGGTGCCGTAGCTGGCATTTTCGGCCACGCGCCGCCCAAACTCGCTCATCGTGACCACGCTGACCCCGCTCATGTACTCTTGCATGTCGGTGTAGAAGGCGGCCAAGCCCCGCGCCAGCGTGTTGAGCTGGTGTTGGAAGAACCCGCCGTGCGTGCCCTGATTCTCGTGGGTGTCCCACCCGCCGAGGTCGATGCAGGCGACTTCGAGGCCGACGTTGGCCTTGATGAGCTGCGCGACCTGCCGCAACGCGAACCCGAACCCGTCGCCGTCCTCGGGGTAGACTGCGCCGTTGGCCGGTTGGTACCCGTCCCCGTTCAGGCTCTGCAAGATGTCCACGGTCTCGAACACCAAGCCGGCTTGCGCGTCCAGCTCGTCTTGCGGCGCGGCCTGATGGTACAGGCGCGCCAGCGAGTCTTGGGCGCGGCGCAATTCGCCCTCACGCCCGCGCAGGTGAAAATCGGCAATCGAGCGCAACGAGAGCGGTGTGACCGTGCCGCGCAGCGAGTTGGGCACCATCGCGCCCATCCCGACCGCCCGAAACGGCGAGTCGTTGCGCGTGGCAGCAGTTTGCAGGTGGCGGCCAATCCAGCCGGTGCCGGTGGTCTTGTTGCCGGGCGTGCCATATTCCATGAACTGCATCGCGTCGAAGTGCGAGCGGGTCGAGTCGGTCAGGCCAGCGGCGTGGACGACGGCCAAATGCCCATCGCGGTACAGGTCGGCCAGCGGCGCCATAATCGGGTGCAGCCCGAAATACCCATCGAGGTCGATGGCCGCGCCGGAGCCGCTGCCGGGCGCACCGACCGCCAAGGTCGGGCGGGCGTCATAATAGTGCTTGCCGTCGCCGTAGGGCACGACCGCGCTCAGGCCGTCGATGCCGCCGCGCAAGAAAATGGCGACCAGCACATCGCCGCGCACCTGCGCCTGTGACTTGGCGAACGCGAGGCGGGGCATCCACTTGGGGAACAGGTTGGCACCGATGCCGACGGCACCCAGCAGGCCAGAGGTCTTCAGAAAATCGCGGCGGGAGGTCTTTTGGGTCATGATCGGGTCATCCTTTGCGGGGCTTGCGGGTTGGGCGGGCGGGAGCGGGTTGCGGTGGGGCGGGAATGGTGGCGGCGGCCTGCGCGGCCTTTTGCGCCATCAATGCGCGGGCGGGGCAAGTCGGGCAATTGCGGCAGGTCGGTGCGGCCTCGGGGGTGGTCGGTTTGCACATGGTCGGGTCATCTCCACTGATACAAGGGCGAGGCCAACATCAGGCCGAACAACATCCCCAAGCGCTCGGCCAGCACCCGTGGCGTGGCCGGTGCAGACTCGCCCGCACCGTCCGAGGCGTAGTCGATGAACACGGCGCGCTCGCCCTCGGGGAGGAGCGTCGTGCCGAACACGCGCAACGCCACCGCATCGACCAGCGCCCCGACCGTCTCGGCCTGCCCGACCCATTGGTCGAGCCGGTTCGATAGGCCGCCCATCTCGCGGTCGCTATACGCGCCGTGCGTCAGCATCATCGCCACGTTCCAGCGCGCCAGCAGGCCGCTGGACGACAACCACGCCTTGGCGGTGTCGGGGTAGCCGTCGGGCGGTGCCCAACCATACGGCGCTTGGGCGAGGTCGTTGAGCATGTCGTGCAAGCGCCACGTCTCACGGATGTGCGTGCCGGTGGCGCGCAATGCCCCGATGAAGAAATCGAGCGGGCGGCGCAGTTTTTGCCCGCCTGCCCCCATGAACTCGGCAGACCGGAACAGGTGGCGCAACACCGGCACGATTTCGCCGTCGTTGTCCATCCACACCTGCGCGGTAGACTCGACGAGGCTGGCGGGCGGGGTGTCGCTGACGAAGCGCACGCACAACTTATGCGCCAAGAAGCGCGCCGTCGCCGGATGATTGACCACGAGGGCAATCACGTGCAAGCCGTCCTCGATGCCGCGACCGGCGGGCAGGCTGTGGCCGAGCACGCTCTTGGCGTCGCTGTCGTGCATCTCGGGGTTGAAGTAAAAGCCGCTCTCGGTGGCGTCGTTGACCGTCCAACCGGTCAGGGCACGGGCGGCCTCTTTCACGTCGGCCTCGCTATAGCCCCCATCGACGCCCAACGTGTGCAGTTCCAGCAATTCGCGGGCGTAGTTCTCGTTGGGGTGTTCCTTGCTGCTGTAGGTCTGGTCGAGGTAGTACAGCATGGCCGGGCTCTTGGCGGTGCCCAGCACGAGGTCGCGGAACTTGCCCATGGCGTGCTTGCGGATGACGGTGTGGTGCATCAGCGCCACGTCGTGCTGGAGGTCGCTGGCGGGGATATTGAAGTGGTCGGTCCAAAACTCGACCATCCGCTCATACAGCTGGCGGCGGCTGTGCACGGCGCGCCAGACCATCCCCTCGATGATGCTGTCGTAGACGCGCCCGTCAAAGCGCAAGCTGTGCAGGGTACGCCGGTCGAACGACAAGATGGGGTAGCGGCGCACCACCGCCTCGCCCTCGGGGTCATCGAGGGTGTCGGGCGCCAGTTGCTCTTCCAGATAGGCACCCAGCCCAATTTGGTTGAGGCGGTCGAGGTCTTCGGGGCGTGCGCCGTAGCTGATGCGGTTGAGCAGGTGGAGGCCGAGGTCACCGCCGCCGAGCGGGACGCCGGTCAGGGCGGCACGGCTGGGCGCGCCGCCGGTGAGCAGTCGGAAGAAATCGCGTCGGGTCGAAACGGTCGCCATAACCAAAACACTCTCGCTCATCCAGAACCATCAGGGGCGAGGCGGGCACTGGGCGCGCCTCGTTACCCTTACTGTACCGCAAGCGTGTTGTGAGGTTTTGACGGGCTTGTGACGGTTCCGTCACAACCGGCGTTCGGGGGTAGGAAATGCGTCCTAGTGTGCCAGCCGGTCAGCCCGCACTCGTGGGCGGTACACGGATAGGAAACCCGCGGATATCTCCCAATGAACCGCCCAATTTCGGTGCGATGAGAACCAAGAGAGGGACTTCAAAATACGCCCTGAATGGAAACAATTTACGCCGCTCGAGAACACCATCGCGATACGTATACTCGACCAGATGAGATGTTCCACTCTGAGGGTTAAAAGACACCCAGCCGTCTTCAGTCCCGGCCAAAAATTGCTCGTAGCACGATACCTCATGCGAGTCAATTTCCCCGTTTCGCCACAAGATCTCTACACGGTTGCACTCGGGAAAGTCGGACGAGAACTTATCTCCGAGGGTTTCGTTGAAAATGTAGCGTCCGTCGCTGATCCAACGACCCCGTTCAGCTTCACCGCCAAACATCCAATATTCTCTAATGGTAATCGAATCAACCCAGACCATGAACGTCTCACCAGCATAGGTGTAATCGGTAGAGAGAAATTGATGATCACCGGCTTTATCGCGGCTCATCGAGGCTGTGACGTATTCACCGGTTTCCAGACGTTCGGGAAGATAATAGACAGT
>JALONY010000238.1 GCA_025454715.1 Anaerolineae bacterium | reverse complement strand
AAGGTGTTGGACATGGCGGCCTCTCCTACGTGCTAACGATCGGACATCTTGAGACGGACGGGCGGGAAAACGTTAGACCAATTCGAGCCGATAGGCCACGAACGACGGGCATTGCGCCTCGATGAGGCGGCGCACCAGCGCCTCGGACGATAGGAGCGGGTCGTCGGGGCGGTAGGGCAAGCGGACGATGAAATGGCACAGCTCATCCTCGATGATGTCGGGCGGCTCCCCGAAATACAACTCCAACAGGCGCTGGATACCGGCCTTGGTGCCGCGCCGCATGAACAGCCAGCCCATCTGCGCCAAGATAGCGCGTTGCCGGTCAATCGGCAACTCTGGAACGATGAGCACATCGAACCAACTGCCCATCCATTGAAGCCACTCGCCCGAGGCGATATTGGGCGAGAGGTACAGGTCGAAATTGTCGATGTGCCACGTGATGGGCATCATCATCGACTCGAAGATGAGCAAGAACCGCCCGACGAACTCATCATCGCTATAGACGCTGGGCAGGTAGCGCAGCCACGTGCTGGCATCGCGGGGGATGCCGGGCGGGTGGCTGGCGGTCACGGTCTCGGTGGTGATGGCCGAGTCCGGCGGCAAGCCCGCGTCGTCGAGCGGGACGCGGCGCGTCATGCGCTGGGTGAAGACCAAGCGCTCCAGCGTCATCAGGTAGGGCCCCATGCGGACGACATCGCCGACGCTGAGCTGGAGCGGCAGGCGCGCCGTCAGGCGGGCGTCGTTGAGGTACACGCCGTTGGAGCTGTTGAGGTCTTCGATCAGGTACACGTCGTCCTCGCGCCAGACGATACGCATGTGCTGGCGGCTGATTTCGCGGTGGTTGAGCACCAGCGTGTTATCGCCGCCGCGCCCCGCCCGCAAGCCCTGCCGCCCGACCAAAATCTCGTCGGTCTCCAGCTCGGGGCCGCTGATGCGGAAAAACGCCTTGACCTCGTCGCCGTCCATCATCGCTGCCATCGCTCACCCTCCTTTCGCGTGGTTTGTCCGCGTCATTCCAGCACCACCGTGTGCTGGTAGCTGACGACCACGCCCTGCGGCGGCAAGCGAATCTCGCTGGCCTCCGCCCCCACGAGGTACTCGCGCCGGTCGTAGGTGACGGGGTACAGCTTGACGGCGCGGACGAAATTGACCCCCGGGACGCCCAGCACCGCCGCCATCACGTCCGAGGCGAACATGTCGCGCCCGAACGGCCAACCCTCCCCGTCTGCCCCGCCCACCAGCGGGTTAATCAGGTCGAACAGGCGCGCCTCGACGGCGGCCTGCACCTTCTCGGGGTTGTGCCCCGGGGCGACGCGGATGCGGACTTCGGTCTGCACCCACTGATAAAACGGCTGCAAGACCTCCAATTGGGTCGAAATCAAGCGGCGCTCATCGAGGTAGGCGACGATGGCGCTGCGGACATCGGCGGGCAATTCGAGGCTTTCGGGCGCGATGAAGCCCTGCAAGCGCGGGATGAACGGGATAATCAGCACCTTGACCTCGCCCGGGCTGACCAGCGGCGGGCGCAAGGCGTAGGCGCGCCCGACCTGCCCGGGGGCGGCCTCTTTGGCCAAGAACTCGAAATCGTGGGCGGTCACGGCGCGGTTGAGCGAGCGCAAGAAGTGCGGCACGCGCATCTTGGCCGACTCGAGCAGTTCGGCGTCACGCCCACCGGCGGCGGCCACGCGGTTGGTCACTTTTTGGATGTAGGGCAGCGAGGTCTTGAGCACGGTCAGGGTGTTGGCCGCCACGTTGCCGACCAAGCCACCGCCGTAGCGGTAGGCGTTCATGGTCAGCAGTGCGCCCTTCTCGGGCAGGGCGCCATAGCGCTTGACCACCCCGTCGGGCTGGGGCAAGGCCGGTGCGAGGCGCACCTCGCCGGTGTCGCTGTCGATGGTGTAATGGCGGTCGTTGGGTTGCGAGCTGGAGAAGTCGGCCACCTCTTGCCAGCGCTCCTCGCGCCCGTCCTCGCGCCGGATGGTCAGGTACTCGCCCGCCGAGCGCGCCAAAATCGGCTTGTGCTCAAGGTAGAAGACCTGCCCGGGCGAGCCGTCGGAACGCCCGATGACCTCCTCGCGCACGGTGGTGACGTTGGTCGCGCCGACCGTGCCACCCCACGCCGCCACCGACACCTTGCGGATGCGCGGGCTGACGTTGTAGCGGCTGTCGGTATCGGTCATATCGAGGCGGCACCGCACCCAATAGGCGCTTTGGTCGTTGCGGGCGGTGCGGCGCATGGCGGGCAGGTGCAGCCGGACGAGGCCGGGCGTGTTGAGGCCGAGGGTGGTGTCCTCGTCCACCTCGACCTCGACCCACTCGCGCTCGAGGTCGAGGCCGATGGCCTCCCACACGTAGGGCGGGCGGTTCGGGTCGATGCCCGCGCCCTCGGCCTTATCGACCGTCAGCTCGAGGCCGAGCAGGTGGTTGCCCACGTCGTTGGAGAACCCGAAGTAAAAGGCGTCGCCGCTGGTCGGTTGCTCCGAGGCGAAGGCGGCGAACGCCTCGGTGCCCGCCAGCAGGTTGGGCACGTTGACCATGCGGAAGGCGCGGTTCTCCTCGGCACCGGCGCTGGTCATCAGGTGCGAGAGGTCGGGCACCTTGATTTCTAGCGGGGCGTCGGTGGTGAAGATGATGGCCTCTTCCGTCTCGGTACGCACGGTGGCCACCTCGGTGGCGGCGGGGATGGTCAGGGCGGCGGGCTGGGGCGCGCTCAGCCAAAACGACAAGGTGGTGCGGGCGGCCTCGGCCTCGTGCAGGCGCATCCCGATCAATTCCATGAACTTGACGTAATTGCGGTCGGGCACGCGGTTGAGGCGGTACAGCACGATGTCGGTCATCCACGCGAACAGCTCAATTAGCGTGATGCCCGGGTCGCTCAGGTTGTGGTCTGTCCACTCGGGCGTATAGAGCGGGATACGGGCGCGAGCTTCATCGACCAAGTCTTTGAAGCTGCGGTCATCGAGGCGGGGCGTTTTCAGGGACATGGGCTCTCTTTTTTCGCAAGGGGTTCTATTGGATCAGGTAATAGGGGAAGACCATGCTGCGCGGGTCGTGCTGGCCTTTCAGTTCGTAGCGCACTTCGATGAACAACTCGCCGATTTCGGTGCCGCCCGGGGTCACGATCACCTCGTGCAGCACGATGCGCGGCTCCCAACGGGTGAGCGCCTCGCGCACGTAGCGGGCGGCGGTGGCGGCGGTCTCGGCGTTGGCGGGGTGAAAAATCAGCTCGTGAATCTGGCACCCGAAATCGGGGCGCATCACCCGCTCGCCCGGCACGGTCATCACGATCAGGTAAATCGATTGGCGAATGGCCACATCGCCGCCGACGGTCGCCAATTGATTGCGCTCGCCGAGGCGCACCGGAAACCCGACCCGCCGCCCGATAAAATCGCTCATCTCGCTTGCTCCTCTCGCGTGGATTGCCTCATGCTGCCCATCCCTCACCCCTTAGTTGATGTTGACCATGCTGCCCTTGAGGTTGGCGACGCCGGTGGCCGTCAAGTCCATCTGTCCGGTCGCTTCGACCTTCACGGTCGCGCCTTTCACCGTCATGCTGCCGGTCGCCTCGAGGGTCATGTTGGCCGTCGCCTTGACCAGCACGTCCGCCGCGCTCTGCACCGTGACCTTCTTGTTGGTGATGTCCATCTCGATCTTCATTTGGCCGTCGCTGCTGGCAATCGCGATTTTCTCTTGCCCGGTCTTGTCTTGGAAGGTCATGGCGTGGCCGTTTTCGGTCTTGATGATTTGTTGGATGACCTTGCCCGAGGCGGTGCCGTTGGTGCTGTTGGACGGCCCGGGCGAGGCGGTGCTGTACAGCTCGCCCAGCACATACGGGCGGTTGAAGTTGCCCTGCTCGAACACGACCGCCACTTGGTCATTGACCGAGGGCGTGGCCATCACCCCGGCGGGCAGCACCACCGCGCACCAGTCGGACTCCAGTTGGTCGTCCAGCCACGGGAACTTGACCTTGACGCGCATCAG
>JALONY010000005.1 GCA_025454715.1 Anaerolineae bacterium | reverse complement strand
CATCGAGGCGGTCAACGCCCTGCCCGACGGCACGCAGTTCTCCATCATGACCTTCAACCGTGACATCAGCACCGGCACCCCGTTCACGCGCACCAAGAACGAGGTCATCAACCTGATTGGCACCTACCAGCCGGCCAGCCCCAGCGACGCCAACGCAGGCACCTGCTTGTACGACGCCGCCTTTGCCGCGGTCGATAAGGCGCTCGAGGCCGAATTGCCCGCCCGCCGCACCGTCCTGCTGTTCACCGATGGGCGCGATGAGCTGACCGCCGGGCGCGGCGATACGTGCAGCACCCACCAACCCCGTCTCGATTAACGCGGTCGGGTTGCGCGGCGCGGTCGCCATCGACGAGGCCGGCTTGCGCGGCATGGCCGAGAGCACCAAGGGCTTCGCCGCCATCGGCGCGCTCAACGAATTGTCCGAGCTGTTTCAGGTCATCGTGGACGGCCTGAACAATCAGCGCGTCGCCCGCGCCGATTTCTGCTTGCCGCGGGGTCAATACACCGCCACCCTGCTGACGCAAGGCAGCTTCGACGGGCCACAATTGTCCGATACGTTCAACTTCACCACCGACCTGCAATGCACCCCAGCCACCCCGACGCCCTCGGTCGTGCCCATCGTGCGCGTGACCACCAAAGACTTCAACCGCGAGACCGAAGAAGTCACCCTGCAACTGGGCGGTGAAAACCTCGAACAAATCACGCGCTATCGCGTGTTCATCAGCGACCCGACCGGCGCGAGCATTGGCGAGTTTCAGGTCGAGGGCGGTGCCAACCCTGACCCGATCATCTTCAGCATGGCCGGTCGTCCCGATGGCCGCGTCAATATCGACGTGGTCGCCGTGCGTTTCGACGGCTCGACCCTCGAGACCGATGACGAAATCGCCATCCTCCGCCCGACCGCCACGCCCTCCCCGACCATCACCCCCACCGCGACACCGACCGCCATCCCGACCCTCGTGCCGGTCGGCGTCAACGTGCAATCGCTGGAGTACGACGCGGTCAACGATGTCATCCGCCTGTCCATCGTCTACACGCAAGCCGAGCAAGTCGCCCGCGTGCGGGTCGATTTGATTGACGGGCGCGGCTTCAACCGTGCCAATCGCGACGAAACCCAGCTCATCGAAGATGTCGAGTTCGTGGCCAATGAGATTGGCCTCATCGCCGACCAGCAATACACCATCCGCATCGACGCCTTCAACGCCGCGGGCACCTTGCTCAACCGCGTCGAGCAACGCTTCACTTACGACCCACTGCGTACCCCGACTCCCGTCCCCAGCAACACCCCGACCCCAACCGCGACGGCCACCCCGATCGTGTTCATCGCCAACATCGACGCCATCGCCTATGACGCAGCCAACGACCTGCTCGAGATTCGCCTCCTCCTCGACAACCAAGACCAGATGAGCGACATCGAGCTGCAAGTGTTGGACGCCAACAACCTGCTGATTGATACCGTGGTGGTCGATGCCGTCTCACCCATCAGCTACCCGGGCGCCAAGCTCATCCCGCAAGGGCGCTACACCTTCCGCCTCAAGGCCACCGACCGCACCGGTCGCGTTGTGGCCACCGGCGAGCTGGCCAACTTCATCTACCCCCGCGTGGTGACGGCCACCCCGACCACCACCCCGACCCCGACCCCGACCTTCACCCCCACCGCGTCGCCCACCGCCACCGAGGTGCTGACCTCGCTGGAGTTCGTCGGCCTCGATTACAACATCGCTGGGCGCGTGCTCAACGTGCAGTTCAACGGTGCCAACCTCGACCAAATCGCCACCTACCGCGTGGTGCTCAACGACGCGGGCGGCGTGGTCATCACCCAACAAGAATTCCCGCCGGATACCAGCGTGATTCAACTGCCGCTCACCGTCGAGACCGGCGATTTCGCCATCGTCGTCAGCGCGCTGGACAGCGCAGGCCAGACCATCGCCTCGTTCGAGCGTGACTTCAAGCTGACCGTCCCGACCGCCACCCCGACCCCACAACCCAGCCTCGCCGAGCGCATCCAAGAAAACCCGATCGTCGCGGTGTTGATTTTGGTCATCATCCTCGCCCTCGTCGGTGTGCTGGCCTTCCTGCTCATCAGCGGGCGACGTGACCGCAGCAAGCAAAAGCCGACCCTGACCTCGCTCCCCAACATGACGCAAGGCATCCTAATCCAGAAACCGACCGAGGCGCCCAAGACCATCGACGCGCCCTCGGCACGGGTTGACCTCGACGAGCCGACCATGCGCCCGGGGATGCTGGACAACGAGAAGACCAACGCCCTGTTCAACATGTCCGTCGGCGGGGACGACGAGAAGACCAACGCAGGCGTCATCGTCACCGGCTTCTTGAAAGTGAGCGAAAGCGGCGACCCGAAGATGGTGGGCAAGATATTCCCGCTGACCAACCCGTTCTATCTCGGACGCCCGGGGCCCCGCGCCAACAATGCCAACTTTGACGACGACAAGAACGTCTCGCGCCAACACGCCGAAATCGTGTTGGAGAACGGCGAGTGGCTGTTGAGCGATAATGGGAGCTCCTTGGGAACCACCGTCAACGACGGAGCACGCATCACCGGCAAGGTCACCCTGTCCGAGGGCGACGTCATCCGGCTAGGCGGCACGACCACTTTGGTGTTCACGCGCAAAGGCTAAGGCAGGCTCATGGCAGACGGGTTTCGTTTTCCGCTGACAATCCACGGTCAGACCGATGTAGGCAAAAAGCGCTCGCGCAATGAAGACGCGATGCGCCATCACCTGCCCAAGCCGACCGATTCCGAGTTTAAACATGGCGCGCTGGCGCTGGTCTGCGACGGCATGGGCGGCGTGGGCAAGGGCGATGTCGCCAGCCAGACGGCTGTCGAGACCATCTTCAGGGTGTACTACAACCCCGACGACCCCGAAATCGACACCCGCGCCCGCCTGCGTCGCGCCATCGTCGCCGCCCACAACGCCGTCCAGTCCCGCGCCCGCGAGTTCGGGATGATGTACATCGGCTCGACCGCCGCCGGACTCGCCATCATGCCAGACGGGCGTGGCGTCGTGTTCAACCTCGGCGACTCGCGAGTCTATCGGTTGCGGGGCGGCAAGCTCCAGCAAATCAGCAAAGACCAGAGCATCTTGGCCGCCCAGCTCGAACGTGGCGAAATCACCGAAGAACAAGCCAAAGCCAGCCGCAACATGAACATCACGGCCTTCATCGGCCACCCGTTCGAGCTCGACATCGTGTTTAACGATGTCGAGGTGGCGGCGGGCGATATGTTCTTGTTGTGCAGTGACGGCTTGTGGGACGTGGTGCGCGAGCCCGACTTGCAAGCCGCGCTCAACAGCAAAACCGAAGACGCCGCGCTGCATTACTTCATCCACGAGACGTTGGAGCGCGGCGCTCCCGACAACGTGACGGCCATCATCGTCAGCACCCGCGCCCCCAAGCGCAACGTCCCGAGCTGGGTCTATGGGCTGGTCGGGGTCGGGGTGGTCGCGATTGGGGCGTTCTTGGTGCTCAACAGCGGGTTGGTCAGCACCAGCGCGCCCGCCCCGTTGACCGCCAGCATGGCAAGCACCCAAACGGCCACCTTGCCCCCCACCGCCGAAGAAGAGGCCACCCAAGCCGTCACCGAGCTACCGCCGACCTCGACGGAAGCACCGCCGACGGCCACCGACGTGCCAGCGACGCCCACCGATGTGCCGCCTACCGAAAGCCCGGCAACGCAAGCCGAGGTTGCAGCAACGGAAGGCCAAGCAGCAGCCGCTCAGCCCAGCGAGACCCCGCGCCAAGCCACCAGCACCCCGACCCGCCAGCCAACGGCCACGGCCAGCAACACCCCATTGCCGTCCGAGACGCCCTCGCCAACCCCACCACCATCGGCCACGCCCACGCGCACCGCCACCCCGACCGATACCGCCTCACCGACACCCCCGCCCAGTGACACCCCGACCGAGACCGCCCCTCCGTCCGATACACCCAGTGCCACCCCGTCGCGTACCCCGCGCCCGTCCAGCACGCCGCGCCCCTCGGCCACCCCGACCGACGCGCCGACCAGCCGCCCGACCCGCACCCCGCGCCCAACCGACATCCCGCAACCGACCCCCACGCTCAACCCGACCATCTTGTCCGACTTGGGCACGCCCGCCGCAGCCCTCGAACTGGTGCCGATTGTCCCCATCAACGGGGTCGAGCTTTCGCCCATCCTCGTCTACAGCGGCGACCTGACCGAGGCCAACGCCCGCCAGATACCACACCCGACCGACCCGAGCCTCATCCTGACGTTGGTGCGTATCCGCCCGGGCGTGCTGGGCAGCGAGTCGAGCTACTATTACCGCCTCGACAACATCGCCCCACAAATCGAAGTCTTGACCGAGAGCGGCATCATCCTGCACGAGACCGACAGCATCGCCTCGCCACGGGTCGGGGCGTTGGCCGTCGGCACGTTCGCCGAAGTGATTGGCATCTCGCCGCGGGGTAACTGGTTCTTGGTGCAGTCGCGCACGGCGCGGGGCTGGGTGACGCGCACGCTTGAAAATAGCGGCGACATCACCTTCCTCGGCGACTTGGACGACGTGCCCATCATCCAGCCGTTCAAGCCCGAGCCACTGCCCAACCCCGACGGCACCACCCCGCCGCCGGGCAACGCCGGTGGCGAGGGCGGCGGCCTCAGCCAATCGGGGACGCCCGCCCCCTGACCTACCCCAAAACGAACGGGGCGAGAGATATTCTCTCGCCCCGTTCGTTGCTATGGCCTATCCCTCGACCGGCGATTAAGCCGGTGACTCGGCGGGCGGTGTCCAGTCGGCGTTGTCCTCGACGTGGAACGTCATGGTCAAGCTCCCCAGCTTCACCACCCCCCCATCGCGCAACGGCACCGGCGACAAGTAGCCCACCTGCGTGCCATCGACCGTCACGGGGTTGTTCTCGGCCAAGCGCTGGATGGTGAACGCCCCGCCACTTTCGCTCACGCTGGCGTGCTGGCGCGAGGTGCTTTTGGTCTTGTCCAGCACCGTCAGGTCTACCGCCAACAGCGAGGCGCTGGCGGTGTCGGTACTACGCCCAATCAGGGCAGGCATCCACGCCACCGCGAACGTCACCGACGACCCCTCCACCGTAAAGTACCCACGCTTGGGGCCGTTAATCTCGACGGCACCGGCGGGGATGCGCTTGGCCTTGCGCCCAAACTCCAGCTCCGCGCCGGTCTGAATGCCCATCTCCGAAAGGGTGCGGTTGCTGTCCAGCTCTTGCTTGCTGCGCCGTTGCCACAACGCAAACGACCCCTTCAAGCCAAATTCCTTTTGGATCTCGTTGACGATGCTCTTGACCGGCACATCGTCCAGCAACTCGACCGAGTGCTGGGGCTTATCGTCGAACTCGTCCGACGCAATCGTCAATTGGATGTATGCCATGCGCTCCTCCTCCCTTTAGGCCTTGATGCCCATGACTTTGTTGGCTTTGTCGGGCTTCTCGCCCATCTGCACCAAGGCCTCGGCCACCGCTTTCGGGTCAGCGCCCGCGGCCTTGGCCGCCGCGCCCATATCGACCATCGGCGAGAAATCGACCGCCGCGCTCAACAGCTCGCGGGTATTCATGCCATCCACCGCCTCGGGCAACGGCATAATCTTCTTCAGCTCGGCGCGCAACTGCCCGACGAACTCGGGCGTGATGGCGGCAGGCGCGGCATTGGACGGGTTGGGCTTGCTGGAGCCACCGTTGACCGCCCCGCTTGCGCTGGCCGGCTTGGTCTCCACCTTCACCTCGCCGAACTGCCACGGCGTCACGCCCGCCCATTGCGCCTCGATGCGCTCCACCCATGCGTCGAGCTGCACGGCAGCGCGCTCCTGAAGCTCTTGCAAGTCCTGAATCTCGGCGGCGTCCTCAATCGGGTACGGCGTCGAAATCTGGAGCATCTGGAAGCGCCCGGTGCTGATCAAGAACCCGCGCCCGACCGGCAAATCGAGCTTGGCAATCTTGCTCATCGCCGTGATGTTGAACGGTGCCTTGCCACCGCTCTCGGCGTCCAGCGCGAGGCCGTACTTCGAGCGCGTCACCACCTTGAACAATTCATCGGACGACGGCGAGCCGGACGCAATCACCACGTGCAACCCCTCGGCACCGTAGCGACGGGCGAGGTTGGCGAACTCCGGCAACAGCTTGCGCTCCATCAAGTCGCCGAAGTCGTCATAGTTGTCGATGAAGATGAAGATTTCGGGCAGGCTGGCGTCACGGTGGGCATAGGTCTGCTTGAGCGCTTCCATCATCACGTCGATTTGCTCACGAGTCTGCTCACTGATGGCCATCCGCACGTGCGGTAGCCGCGTCAGCGTGCGCGCCTCGGCGTCGCCATATTGGAACAGGCGGCGTTGCGCGTCAATCAAGATGAAGGCGGCACGCTCTGGGCTGTACTTGGCCGCCAATGACAACATGAACGAGCGGAGCGTGGTCGTGCGCCCGCTGAACGGGCTCCCTTGAATCAGGAAGTGAGGGCCTTGTTCTTTCAGGTTGAGCGAGACGTAGCTCAGCTCACGGCGCTCCTTGCCCAGCATAATCTCGAGGCGGCGATCCGAGGCGCTCGACAACAGGTCATCCAGCGCGATGATCGATTCCAGCTTCAGGATTTGCTTGGGTTGCTTACCGTTCCATGCCGCGTGCAACAGGCCGGCCACATACCCCACCTGCCCACTGCCGTCCATCACGTTGCCCTCGGCGTCTTTCACCTCCACCGCGACGGGCTGGGCAATCTGGCACTCCAGCACCTTCTTCTCGAACGGGATATAGCCACGCCCGGGGATGTCGTCGAGGTCGGCAGGCACGCGCCCGACGATGCCGATGTAGTCCGACGGGTCGGAAATCTTGAGCGTCAAGCGTTGGTTGAACAAGCTCATCAAGCGCCCGGGCACGGTCGAGAGCTGGTCGGCGGTCACGGCAAAGTAGATGCCCTTGGCCAACCCCTCACGGATGAGCGCCATCAAGTCGGGGATGAGGTCATCATACGACGAGCGGAACTCGGCGAAGTTGTCAATCAAGACCAACACAGCGGGCTGCACGTTGTTGGGGTGTGCCTTGTTGTACACCGTCAGGCTGTCGCCGCTGAACAAGTCACCGCGGGCGCGCAACCACTCCTTGAGGGTATTGAGCAGGCGCTCGACCCGCTCCCCCTCTTCACTGCCGATGATGGCACCCATATGCGGCAGGTCTTCCAGCGGGGTCAGGCCGCCGCCGCCGAAGTCCAGCGCATACATCCACAGCGCATCCGGCGAGTGGGTGGTGGCGAGGGTCAGCGCCAGCGTCCGCAAGAAGCCGGTCTTGCCCTTGCCCGACGCGCCCAACAGCACCACGCTACCGGCCTTGAGGTCGATATTCAGCGGGAGCTGGCGGGCGTGGTACGGGTCGTCAATCAAGCCCATCCGCGCATTGAGCGCAAAGTCCGATTCCCAGTCCAGCGGTTGCCAGCGGTCGCCGCCCTTCAGCCACACGTCCACCGCCTTGTTGATGGGCAGCAACGGGTTGTACTCAATCACGTCCTCGACCGCTTCTTCCTCGTCCGGCTGATCGGCGAAGGCGTCGGTGGTCTTGGGCAGCTTGGTCATGGCCGAGGTGATGTACTCGGCGTTCAGCGGCAACAGCACCGGCAACGGGTCGGGCCACGGCTTCTCTTGCTTCACCACGTCCGGCTTATCCAGCGCCAGCTGCGCGCACACCTCGACCACGCGGTCGGCCACGGTCTTCTGCTCGGCGGCGGTGGCGGCGGCCTTCTTTTCCTTCTTCTTGGGGCGCTCCAACCACTTGATGACCGGCGGGCGCTCGTCCTCGGGCTTGCCGCTGGGCGGGTTGTAACGGTAACTGCCGTAGGCCACCTGCATCAGTTGTGAGTTGTCGTTGCCGATCATCATGTAAGCGCGCCCGGGCACGCCCGTCGGCAAGAAAGCCGCATCGGACGAGCGCAGCAACTCGCGGCTGTCCTCGGCGGTCTCCACGCGCAAGCAAATCTTGAACTTGATGTTGGCGCGCATCTGGTCGGTCACGGCACCGGCGGGGCGCTGCGTGGCCAAAATCAACGAGACGCCATAAGCGCGCCCCAACCGCGTCACCGAGTCCAGCTTGGGGCGGAACTGCGGCATCTCCTTCACCATCTCGGCGAACTCGTCGATGATGATGAACAAGAACGGGAACGGCGCTGGGCGCACCTTGCTATCGGGCGGCACTTGGTCGGCACGGTGGTAGCCCGCACTACGGTAATCGACGATGTGCGGCACGCCTGCGTCAGCCAACATCTTGGCGCGGCGCTTCATCTCGAACTCGAGGGCGATGAACGTGCGCTCGCCCGCGTTGCCTTGAAGGCTGGTCACGAGGTTCACCACGTGCGGCAAACGCTCGAACATCTTGAAGGCGGTACCGCCTTTGAAGTCCACCAGCACGAAGTTAATCACGCTGGGGTCATAGCGCATGGCGAGGCCGAGGATGAGCGTAATCAACATCTCCGACTTGCCCGAGCCGGTCGTACCGGCAATCATGCCGTGCACGCCGTCACCGTTGGCGCTAAACAGCAAATCGCGCTTCTTGGGCCCGGGCATGAACCCGACCGGCACGCGCAACCAAGACGCCTGCTCCTTGTCGCGGCTCCGCTTCCACTGATCCCAAATCGCATCGACCGATGAGTCAATCCGGTCGGCGTTGATGTGGTCGTGCAAGCTCAACAGCAACACGTTGGACGGCAAGCCTGCGGTACCGAAGGTCGAGCGCACCGACAAACCGCGCAATTTCAGCGACACGCGCTCCGAGGCCACCTCTGCCGACAACGTGTCGGACAAGCCGATGGCGCGGCGGGTGTTCACCCCAATCTCGGTATAACGGAACAACGCAGCCCCGTCGGGCGTGCTGTCCAGCTCCATCAACGTCTCGACCTGAGTCGGCACGTACTTGGCGTCGGGCATCAAGAAGATGATGGTCGCGCCCAGCTCTTGCCCACGCCGGAAAATCAACGACACCGCCTCTTGCGCGTCGATGTTCTTGGTCGGGGCGTTGGGCGTCTCGATCGAGAGCGCATCGACCACGATGACCAAAAACGGTAAGCTGACCTCGGCGTTGGCGTCGTCCGCCAAGCGGATTAAGCGCCGCTCGAGGTCGCCTTTAATCATCACGTCCCAAAAGTTTTCAATCTCGTTGGTGCGTGGGCTAAAGCACAATTGATCGCCGGGCTTGGCGCTGCTGCCGGTGTTGCAGTGCGGCAGGTAACGCGCCCAGTTCCAGTTGTTTTCGTCTTGGGGCGCACCGAAGATGAACAAGCGCGTATCGGTCGGGGCGTGGAAGACCGAGAAGTTGGTCAGCATGGCGCGCACCACATCATAGACGCGGGCGGGGTCGCTGCCGGTAATGCCGATGCTGTGCCGCCCGGGGATGGGGTTGTCGTCCTTGGCGCTCCGCTTGTACGGGCGCAGCTTCATCACCACCGGGATGTCGTGCACGAACTTGGAGTCGTCGGCCAGCTTCATGGCCTCGTACATCAGCGGGTCTTCGGTGTTCTTGCCCATCTTCAGGTTATAAACCACGCTGCTGGGTTGCGTCCCCATGCCCAAGCGCACCGTGCCGAAGTCCTCATCGGACGTGCGGCGCTCCCACAGGCGCGTCCCGAAACGGTCGTCCTTGTGATCGATTTCGCGATTGTAGGCAATCGCCAACACCGTCTCGGTGCTGGGGTAGTTATAAGCAAAGAAGGTGCGTTGCTGGTCGTGCGCGTTTTCCATCTCGCGCCGTAGCTCGGCCAAACGTTGCCGATACGACTCTTTCTTCTCGCGAGACTCGCGCTCTTGCTTGAAATACGTCCACAACCCCAAGCCCGACGACGCCACCACCGATAAGCCCATCGGGATGAGCATGGCGATGTTGCGCCCTTGCCCACTGGCCGACACGATCACATACCCGATGATCGTAATCAAGGGCAAGAACATCTGCACCAAGCTCTGCCCACCCTTTTCGGTATCGGGCGGCTCCGGTACGTCGATTTCGCCCTGTGGCAAGTCTGGTTGTATGCGCGGTGGTCGATTGATCAACACCGTTTTCTGATCGGCCATGCCTGTTCCCCCTATCCCACCTCTGCAAGATTGCTTGACAAGTGCGGCGTCTCATGTTTAGCTTAGACGAGTTTAATTTTGTTCGTTATTTCATTCGTTGTCAAACAGCGCCCTGCGCCGAGGATGATCACCATGAAATATGTGTGCACACACTGTGAACGTGTTTCGCCTGACGGCAACTTGTGGTGCGTCGAGCAGGTCTGCCTTGCCGAGGCCAAACCGCTGGTGTTCGACACCGGCGATGACATCGGCGACATCGAGATTGTACGCCGACTTGGAATCACGCGCACGGCAGCCTTCTATGAGGCCAAGCGCGGTGAAGACCGCCTGATCGTCAAGGTGGCGCACAACGCCCCCGCCGCCCAAGAAAAGCTCAAGCACGAGGCCAAGGTCTTTTTGATGCTGGCCGCCAAGAAGCAACACCCCAACCTGCCCGTGCTGGTCTCGCCCTACAAGCTGGCCAATGTCGGCGAGCGCCCTTATGGCAAGGTCGCCTTCGGCAACGAGACCAAGTATTACCTCGTGTTCGAGTACGTGCCGGGCGAGTTCTTGGCCGACCAGCTCAAGAGCCAAGCCCAGCCGTGGTACAACCATGCCGCATGGACGACCATGCAATTGGCCGACGCCGTGGCCTTCATGCACGATAACGGCTTCTTGCACCTCAACCTCAACCCGAGCGGCGTCTTCATCCGCACCGACCGCGACGGCTATCCTCGCCCGTTGCTGTTCGACCTCGGCTTCCCGCCCGAGCTGAGCGCCTATGCCGAGTCCATCAGTGGCGTGGGCTACACCGCGCCCGACCTCTTGCGCCCCAGCGCCCAAGCCGTGCGCGCCACCGATGTCTATGGCCTCGCCAGCCTGTTTTACGAGACGCTGGCCGGCCAAGCCGCCTACCCCAGCAAAGCCCGCACCGTCGAGAACGTCCGCAAGGACGTGCTGGCCGGCACCGCCCCCAAGCTCAAGCGCACCGACCTGCCGGTGCCCACCAAGCCCGAACATCGCGATACCATGCAATTCCTCGCTGACGCGATGTCGCCACGCACCGAGAACCGCCAACAAGACATCCCGACCTTCGCCCACGAAATCCGCCGCCTGTATGGCGACGCCCCCGCCGAGCGCAAGCCGCGCCGTTGGACTCGCCGCACCACCATCATCGCCATCGCCCTCGGCACGCTGGTGATGATCCTGTTGCAATTGCTGTCGGCCTTCTTGGCCTAGAACCTCACAGCGCACCGCCCGACCAAAAACCCCCTGCCGAGCATTGTCTGGCAGGGGGTTTTTCAGCATCGGGTGTCGCTTAGGCGAAGCGTTGCGAACCGCTGTTGTCACCGTCGCGGTAGCTGACGATGGCGCCGTAGAGGTCTAACTTCAACTCCTCGAACTTCTCGCCCAGCTTTTCGATGGCGGGCTGGATGCGCTCGAGGAACATGGCGATGGCGGCGGTACCAATCAAGCCGAGGAAGGCAGCCGCCTTCAGGGTCATGATGATGATTTGCAGCGCCTTGGCAATCGCCTTGGCCACGTCGGCCATGGTGCCGAACACGTCGGCCATGTTCTCGACATCGGGGATGTTCATGCTTACATCAGGGCTGGCCATGGGTAGGTCTCCTTTTGTTGTGGGGTGGGTTGATGAAGAGGGATAACTGGCTTAGAAAATGTCGAACATATCGACGATGCCACCGAACAGGCCGCTGACGGCCTCGTCCGCTTGGGTGATGATGTTGGCCGCGTTGCGGATGATGCCGGTGAAGTCGGTGCCGCCCGTCACGATCGACAAGATCATCGGGAAGACCATCTGCTCCATCTCACCATAGAAGCGCTCGGCGCCTTGCCCCGTCCACGCGCCACTGCGCAGCGGGTTCAGCGCGCCCCGCAGGCCGCCCATCACTTCATCCGACAAACGATCGACCTGCTGGGTCGCCTGACCCATCAGGCTGTCCACCTGATCGGCCACGAAAGAGAGGATCATATCGACAAACATGGTGTGTCTCCTGTTCTAGAAGGTTGCTGGTCAGACTGTTAATCGCAGAGGGGTTAGCCGAAGCGGCCACCGGCTTCTTGGTCGCTGTCGCGCAGGTCGCTCAGCGCGCCCAAGAGGTCGCCGTTGATTTCGCCGAACTTGGCCGACAAGCGGCTGGTGGCCGGTGCGAGGCGCTCGCGCAAGCCGTCGCAAATGGCGCGCCCACCGCGCCCCATCAACACGCCACCTTCCATCTCATCGACGATGGCGTTGAGCTGCGAGACCAGCTCTTCCAGTTCTTCCGAGGTGTTCTTCGCGATTTTCGCCATCTCCATGACGGCGTCATAGTCCATCTGAATCAAGTCAGCCACGAGGTTTCTCCTTTGAGGTTGGTCTTATGCGGATGTGATCGGGAAAAGAACGTTAAGCGCGGAAGCGGCTCGAGGCCTCTTGCTCGGCACTCTTGAAGCGATCCGCCGCTTGGCGCATCGTCTTCGAGGCCGTCTCGAGCGCGTCTTCCAGCTTCTGCATCGACGGCAGCATCAGATCTTCCATCTCGTTGAAGAACGAGTCCGAACCACGACCTACCCAGCCACCCCCTTGCAAAACGCTCAGTTGGCCACGCAGTTTGGTAATCATGTCGTTGACGCGGACGGAGCCATCCGCCAAACGACTCGCGAGCTGATCGAGCTCGTCGTACTTGGCTTGCACTTTGTTTGCCATTGCAGTCTCTCCCCTTTGTGATGTTGGGATGCGATGTTTTCGTCCACATTGAGCGACATAACGAAATGTCGGTCGAAATGAACGCTTTCTGAATGAGCGTATGATGAGTTATTTTTTTTGTCAAGCAAACTGGCACCAGAGTGGTAGAGGAGTCCCAAAACCGCACGCGCAAATCAAAACTGGGGTAAACTGGTCGGGCTAACAGGTGTACGAGAGAACAACGACACACCCAAAGCCGACACAAGCGCATCACGACTACCGCACACCGCACATACAGGGGGCGCGTATGGGGTTCGAAAACCTGACCGGCCAATCACTCGGCCAGTATGAATTGCGAGAACTGTTGGGCGTCGGCGGGATGGGCGCGGTCTACCGCGCTTATCAAGCCACGCTCCAACGCGAAGTGGCCGTCAAGGTGCTGCCGCTCTCGCTGGCCTCGGAGCCGGGCTATGTCGAGCGGTTCATCCGCGAGGCGCGCACCGCGGGCGCCCTCGAACACCCGCACATCGTCCGCATCTACGACTACGGCACCCAAGGCGACATCACCTATCTGGTGATGGCCTTGCTGCGCGGTGGGTCGCTGTCGCAACGCATCCAACAACGTGAAGAGAAAGGCGTCACCCGCCCCTCGCTGGGCGAGGTCGCGCAGATGCTCAGCCAAATCGCCAGCGCGCTGGATTACGCCCACCACGAGGGCGTGTTACACCGCGACATCAAGCCCGCCAACATCATGTTCGACAACCAAGGCCGCGCTTACCTGTCCGATTTCGGTATCGCCAAGCTGATGGGCGCCAATACCGCCCTGACCGGCACCGGCGTCGCAATGGGCAGCCCGTCATATATGCCGCCCGAGCAATGGATGGGGCGCGAGCTCACCCCGTCTGCCGACCAGTACGCCATGGGGGTCACGGTCTATCAGACCGTCGCCGGTCGTCTGCCGTTCGAGGCCGACAGCGCCGCCCAGCTCATGTACAAACACTTCAACGAAGACCCGACCCCGCTCAACATCACCCGCACCGACCTGCCCGCCGCCGTCAGCATCGTGCTCACCCGCGCCATGGCCAAAGACCCCGATAAGCGCTTCCCGAACATGACCATGTTCGCCCAAGCCTTCGAGTCGGCGGTCGAGGGCAACAAGGGCGACGCCACCAACTTCTTCGTCTACAAGCTGCGCGCCGAGAAACCTCGCCTCCCGGGCGCCCCGACCCCGATGCCCGCCCAACCCAGCAACGGTAGCGCGCCCGCCCGCACCCCCGCCCCCAAAGCGGGGCAGGTCGGTGAGGGCACTTTCGTGATGCCCCCCATCGCGCAACCGCGCAACCGCACCCCGCTCATCGCCGGTGTCGCCATCGTGTTGGTCATCGTCATCATCGGCCTCATCATCGCGCTCATCTCTGGGGATGACGAGGATGAGCTGGCCGAGACCGCAACCGCGGTCGCAGGGATTGCCAACGAGACCAGCACCGCCATCGCCCGCAACCTCGAGCAGACCGGCACCGCCATTGCCGAAAACGCCCACCAAACCGCTACGGCCATCGCCAATACCGCCGAGGCGCGGGTCAACCAGACCGTCACGGCGGCGGCCATCGCCTTCGCCGACTCGCTGACGCAAACCGCCGCCGCCCTGCCCACCCAAACCTTCACACCGACCCCGACCGAGACGTTGACGGCCACCCCGACCCCCGACCCAACCGAGACCCACACCGCCACGCCGACCAGCACCCACACCGACACCCCGACCATTGCACCCACCGCAACCGAGACGGCCACGCCGAGCGCAACAGCCACCACCGCCCCGACCCAAACCAACACACCCCGCCCGACCCTGACGATCAGCCCCTCCGCTACGGCCACCGGCATGACGGACGATGACCTTTCAGAGTTCAACGATTTATT
>JALONY010000237.1 GCA_025454715.1 Anaerolineae bacterium | reverse complement strand
CGCATGACCGGCTTCGTCTACCAAAAACAGACGTGGAACAACTGCGGCCCCTCCAACATCACCATGGCGCTCAGCTATTACGGCTGGCGGCAAGACCAAGCCTTCGCCGCGCAGTTCCTCAAGCCCGGCGGGCGCGAGGACAAAAACGTCTCGCCCAGCGAGATGGTCGCCTTCGTCAACGAGCAAAGCGCGGTGCGCGCCCTCTATCGCATCGGCGGCACGGTCGAGCTGATTAAGACCCGGTCATCATCGAGACCGGCTTCATGCCCGAGGGCTACGACTGGATTGGGCATTACCGCACGCTGTCGGGCTATGACGAAAACCAAGGCGTGTTTTACGTTTACGACAGCTTTTTGGGGCAGGTCAACGGCGACCCTATCCCCGACAGCTTCACCGTGATGGACTCGATGTGGCGGCACTTCAACCGCACCTTCATCGTGGTCTATGAGCCGCAGCGCGAGGCGTTGCTTCAAGAGTTGCTGGGCGATTATTGGGAGGTCGAAAAGGCCGCGCAAATCGCCCTAGAGACCGCCACCGCCGAGGCACGTGCCGACAGCACCGACGGGCACGCATGGTTCAACCTCGGCTCATCCCTGGCGCGCCTCGGCGATTTCGAGCGCGCCGCCCTCGCCTACGACCGCGCCCGCGTCGAGGGCGTGCCGTGGCGCATGACGTGGTACCAATTCGAGCCGTTCGAGGCGTATTACGGCGCTGGGCGCTACAATGAGGTCATCAGCCTCGCCGAGGCCAACATCGCCAACGGCGCGCAATACGTCGAGGAGACCTACTATTGGCAAGGGCGCGCCCTGCAAGCCCTCGGGCGCACCACCGAGGCCGGCACGGCCTACCGCAACGCGCTCCGCCGCAACCCCAGCTACGACGCCGCGCAAACCGCGCTCAACGCCCTAGGATCGTGACCTCATGACCGCTTCGCCCAGCACCGCCCCCCGCGTCAACCTCGCCCGCTCGACCCTGATCGTGATGGGCGGCTTCGCGGTCGCCAAGGTCATCAGCCTGCTGCAAACCGTGGTCATCGCCCAGACCTTCGGGGTCGGCGAGGCGTGGGACACCTACGTCACCGCCAACCGCGTGCCCGAGACCTTGTTCACGCTGGTGGCGGGCGGCGCGCTGGGCACCGCCTTTTTGCCGGTCTTCAGTGGCCTGCTGGCCGAGGGCGACCGCCCGAAAGCGTGGCGCACCGCCAGCCACGTCATCAACACCGTCTTCACCTTCACGCTGTTGGCCAGCGTGGTCTCGTTCTTGGCCGCGCCGTGGCTGGTCGGCCAAGTGGTCGCGCCCGGGTTCTCGCCCGAGCTACAAGCCCAAACCGTCGGGCTGATGCGCGTGTTGCTGGTCAGCACCGTCATCTTCTCGGTCAGCGGCATCTTGATGGGCGTCCTGCAAAGCCACAACCACTTCTTGATGCCCGCCCTCGCCCCCATCATGTTCGATGTCGGCATCTTGTTCGGGGTGTTGGTCTTGCTCCAGCCGTTCGGCTTGTATGGCGTGGCCTATGGCGCGGTGATTGGGGCGGCGCTGCACCTGTTGGTGCAGGTGCCCGGCCTGTTCTTGTTCAAAGCGCGCTGGACACCGGCCTTCGGCCTCAAAGACCCCGAATTGTGGCGCATCTTGCGCCTGATGGTGCCCCGCACCATCGAGTTGGGCATGTTCAGCATCAGCTTCTTGGTCATGACCAACATCGCCTCGCGCTTGGGCACCGGCTCGGTCTCGGCGCTCGATTGGGGCTGGCGGTTGATGCAAATCCCGCAAACCCTGATTGGGACGGCCATGGGCGTCGTCATTTTCCCGACATTGGCCGCCCTCAGCCAGCTCGGTGACGTGGACGGCAAGCGCGGCGCGTTTTCGGGCGCGTTGCGCTTCATCCTGATTGGCAGCATCCCGTCGGCCATCGGCCTAATTTTGGTCGGTCGCCCGCTCATCTCATTGCTGGAAGGCGGGGCGTTCGACGCCGCCGCCTCCGATTTGGTCTACTCGACGCTGGCCATGTTCTCGCTGGGCATCGTCGTCCACAGCATCCTCGAGGTGGTCGCCCGTGGCTTCTATGCCGACAAGGACATGCTCACCCCGCTGTGGGTAGCGGTCGGCGGCGCGGTCATCAACGTGGGCTTGGCGGTCGTGTTGTCCGGCGTCTTGTCCGACACGCCCGACAGCGAGGGCTTTCCGGCGGGCTTGGCGCTGGCCAACAGCCTCGCCGTCACGTTCGAGGTGGTGGTGTTGATGGGGGTCTTGCGCCGCCGTTGGCGCGGCCTCGACGAAAACAGCCTCGGCGTGACCGCCCTCAAGACCACCGCCGCCAGCCTCGTGATGGGCGTCGCCGTGTTCGCGGTCGGGTGGGTGTGGGCGTTGCTCGGCCTGACGGAGCGCGGCACCCTGCTGACCCTCGCCATGATTGGCGCACAAGTCGCGGTTGGGGCGGTCGTGTTCGTCGGTGCGGCCTACGCCCTCAAGCTGAACGAACTGCGCGACCTGCTCACCGCCCTCTCCCGCCGCTTTTCCCGCCAGCCCCGCGAGGTCAACGCTTAACCCATGCCCCACGTCATCCACACCCTGACCCTCGGCCTCGTCGAGACCAATTGCTACCTGATTGCCGACACCGACACCGGCGACTGCATCATGATTGACCCCGTGGATGAGCCGCAAACCCTGCTCGACCACATCGCCCAGCACGGCTGGACGTTGCGGCTGGTCTTGGCCACCCACGGCCATTTCGATCATGTGCTGGCCAGCAAGGCCGTGGTCGAGGCCAGCGGCGCGCCGTTCTACATCCACGCCGCCGACCTGTTCTGGATCGAGAACCTGCCGGAGCGCGGCCTGCGCTGGATTGGCCAACCCTTCCCAGAGGCGGCCACCCCCACCCGCCTGCTGACCGACGCGCCAGAGGTCATCACCGTCGGCAGCATCAGCCTACACACCCTGTTTACGCCCGGGCACGCCCCCGGGCACATCGCCTATCACTGGCCAGCCCAAAACCTCGTCTTCAGCGGCGATGCTTTGTTCAAAGGCTCCATCGGGCGCACCGACCTGCCGGGCTCGGATTATGAGACTCTCATGCGCTCCATATTTGACAAACTGTTGACGCTGGGGGATGATACGAAAGTCTTACCCGGTCACGGAGGGGCGACCACCATCGGGGTCGAGCGGCGCACCAATCCCTTCCTGCTCAGCTATGAATGATGACGACCCTTCTCAACCAGTTTTCTTACCCCCTCATCGCTCTGGGTGTGCTGGCCAGCGCATTTTTGCTGTTACGCCTGCGCCAAGCCAAGCGCGCCACCCTCATCGTGGTCGAGGTGGGTTTGCTGGCGGCTTTCGTCGGCGGGTTTTTCGCCCTCCGCACGGGTGACGGCGATTTGCGCGACATGGCGGCCTACGATGCCCTCATCGCCAACCAACGCCCGACCCTCGTCGAGTTTTTCTCCAATTTTTGCACCGGTTGTTTGGTCATGCGCCCCAGCGTCGATGCGCTGGTGCAAGACCTCGAGGGTGAGTTCAATATCTTGCGCGTCAACATCCACAGCGACGCAGGGCGTGACCTGCGCGAGCGCCTCGGGTTCAGCTTCACGCCCGAGTTCATCGTCCTAGACGCCCGTGGCGTCGAGGTCTGGCGCGGCCACACCGTCCCCACCCTGACCGACCTGCAACGGGCGCAATAGCCCGTGCACATCCTGCTGGTCTTCGTCGATGGCGTCGGCCTCGGCCTCGACGACCCCGCCACCAACCCGCTCAGCGCCGCCCACACCCCCACCCTCTGGGCATTGGCCAACGGCCAGCGCTGGACGCACGCCACCGGCAGGCAATCCACCCCGCGTGCCGAGTTCATCCCGACCGACGCCCAATTGGGCGTGGCGGGCAGGCCGCAATCCGGCACCAACCAAGCCGCCATCCTGACCGGCCTCAACGTGCCCGCCCAGCTCGGTTATCACTTCGGCCCCAAGCCCGACGCGGCCACCCGCGCCCTGTTGGAGCAAACCAACCTGTTCAAGACGCTCACCGAGGCCGGCCAACGCGCCGACCTCATCAACGCCTACCCGCCCCGCCTACATCACGACATCGGGCGCGGCAAGACGCTCCGCAGCAGTATCCAACATGCGGCGTGGGCGGCAGGCTTGCCGATGCACACCGCCGATGACCTGTTGCGCGGTGACGCGATGAGCGAGGAATGGACGGGCACAGCGTGGCGCGAGTTCTTGGGCTACCCCGACGCGCCGCTGTATACGCC
>JALONY010000236.1 GCA_025454715.1 Anaerolineae bacterium | reverse complement strand
GCGTCCAGCGGCATCGGCTACGCCACCGCGTTGGCATTCTTGCGGCGCGGCCTCCACGTGGTCGGGACGGCACGCGACGCCTCCCGACTCCAGCCGTTGGCCGAGGCGGCCAAGGCGTTGCCGGGCACGTTCCTGCCGGTCAGTGCCGACGTGCGCGATCGCGTCCTGATGCAGCGCGCCACCGAGCAAGCCGTCAAGCATTTCGGGCGGCTGGACATCGTGGTGGCCAACGCTGGTTTGGGGCATCGCGGCGCGGTGGCCGAGGCCACATGGGACGACCTCGATACGCTGATACGCACCAACATCGACGGGGTGATGCTGACCGTACAGGCGGCGGTACCACACCTGCGCCAGACCGGCGGCGGAAGCATCATCATGGTCTCGTCGGTGGTGTTCAACCTCGTTGCACCGTATGCGGCCACGTATGCCGCCAGCAAGGCGTTCGTCAGCAGCTTGACGCGCTCGTTGCGCTACGAGTTGCAGCGCGACAACATCCGCGTAACCGATGTGCGCGTCGGGCGCACCGAGACCCATTTCGACGACAACCGCTTGGGCGCGGGCAAGCGCAAGCCCAGCCGCCTGCCGGTCATGTCGCCAGAGCAGGTGGCCGATGGCATCGTGCGTGCCGCGCTGGATAAGCCGCAAGATACGGTGGTCTTGCGCTGGATTGACCGACTCATCATCCTCGGCAACCGGCTTTTCCCCAACCTGATTGGGCGCTTGGCCGCACGCCAATATAAATAAAAAAACCGGCGAGACGTTCGCCGGTTTCGGGCTGTTTTATCGGGCGATCATTCCCACGTGCGGGCGTCTTGCACCGTCCGCCCGTTCGGGTCGAGCGCGTCGGGCGTGACGAACTCGACCGCATCGACCTTGAGGCGTGCAGCGACCTCGACGGCTTGGCGCAGTTCTGCCGCCAGCGCGTCGCCGCCTTGGGCGCCCTCGTGCAGCGCCACGCGCAAGGTGACGTTATCGCGGTTGTCGGGGCGGGTGATGACCGCCTGATAGCCCGCAACCACCCCGGTATAGCGCATGAACGCCATCCGCAATTGGTTGGGGTGCATGAACATGCCGCGCACCTTGACCGCCTCGCCGCTGCGCCCGAACAACCCGAGCAACTGCTGACGCCCGCCGGTCGCAGGGTCGGGGGTGGGGGCGAGTACGCCGAGGTCGCCCGTCCCAAAGCGGATGAGTGGGTACGATGGGTTGTACAACGTCACGACCACCTCGCCGACCTCGCCCGCGGGTAGGGGGGCGCCGGTCTGCGGGTCGCACACTTGCATATACACGTTCTCGGTCACACAGAAGCCTTGAATCTCACCCATGGTGAAGGCGATGAGGCCGAGGTCTGCCGTGCCGTAGCCGCTGGTGGTCTTCATGCCATAGTCGCCCTCGAAGGATGGCTTCTTTGGGGATGCCCATCTCGGCGCATTTGTCCAAAATCGTCATCAGGTAGCTGGGCTGGCCGACGAAACCGGTCGCTTTGAGCGCCATCATAAGCTGGATTTGCAGCTCGGTGTTGCCCGGGCCGGTCGGTAGGACGGTCGCCCCGACGCCGCGTAGCGCCTCGTCCAGCAAGATACCGGCGGGGACGAGGTGGTACATGAACGTGTTCAGCACGCGGTCGCCACGCCCGAACCCGACGTAACGGAACATCTCGAGCGATGCCCAGCCCTGCGGGTTAGGCGGCTGCGGGTCGAAAATCGGCCCCGGCGAGACGTAAATGCGCGGCAGGTCGTCGATGTCCATGGCCAAGAATCCGCCGAAGGGCGGGTTGGTGCGGTGCAGCTCGACCAAGCGGTCTTTGCTGGTGACCGGGATTTTGTGCAGGTCATCGACACCGGTGATGTCGTCAGGGGTGACCCCGATGAGGTCTTTGATGGCGGGGGCGTGGGCGTAGGCGTGGGCGACGAGCTCACGGGCGCGGGCGTTGTGGTCGGTCATCGGGGGTGCGGTCTCCTTGGGTATGAGGGTGGGGATTACTGAAAATCATATTTCACGACATCTTCCAAAAACGACCGGATGAGTGTTTCGGCGCGCCCTTCTCGTTCACCTTGCGCTGTCCATGCGACGTACTGTTCGGCACGCATGTCGAAGCCGATTTGGTAGATTTTCGGGATGTTGGCGGTCTGTGGGAAGTTGTCGAGTCGCTCATAAAAGCCGGACATCGGGTCGGTCTCTTTGGCGATCATCAACGTGACCGGCGCGCGCTGGCGGATTTGGCGGGCGGCATAGCCGAAAAAGAACAGGTAGCGTGCCGACAAGACCCCACTGTGAAAATCCATGCGGAAGAACCACGTGCGCTTGGTGCGCTCGCCCTCGCGCAGTGCCAAATATTGCTCAAAGCTCAGCATCCCAAAATCACGCACGTTGACCCGTGCACCTGCCAACTGGCGCTCGTTCCATGCATCTGCGGTCTGCTTGACGTAGGTTCGCAGCAAATCCATCGCATTCGCCCACAGCTCATATTCGTTTTGGGCTTTGGCGCGGGCAGGCTGGGCGAAGCGCGAGGTGATGCTGTCGAGCCAATCGTCTTCTTGGCGCTGTTCGGCGGCGGCCTTCTCCCATTCCTCAAGGCTATCGAGGGTGTTTTCGTAAATGAGCTGAATCAGCGGGGTCAGGTCGCCGGCTTGCGACTGCTCTAGCGCGTCGTAATAGCGTAAGCGGTCTTCGCGGTTGATGATGCAAATCGGGTAGCTTTGGCGCATCATCACGAGGTTCATCAAGAGTCGGCAGGTGCGCCCGTTGCCATCGACGAACGGGTGTACCTGCGCCAGCCACGCATGAGCCGCCGCCGCAATCACTATCGGTCTGTAGCGCTCGACGCCGGTCGTCATCGCCCACGACAGCCACATCCCCAAGTCGCCCATCTGCTCGTTGAGTCGCTCAGGGGCGGGCGGCTCGTAGTGTGACCCCGAAATGCGGACGCGGGTTTGGCGGTATTGCCCCGCGCCCGCGTCGTCGATGTCCTTGAGGATGAGATAGTGGATCTGGCGCAACTCGGCGAGGGTGATTGGGCGCTCTCGCTCAGTGACCAACCGCTCCATGAAGTCGATGGCCTCGGACAAATTCTTGGCCTCCGATTGGTCCCGCAGGGTCTTGCCGGAGATGGTCATGCCTTCTTCGACCACGAGGCGGGTCTCACCCAAGGTCAGTGAATTGCCCTCGATGGCGTTGGAATGATAGATGCCCTTGATGCGGAAGAATTTTTGGATGCGTTTGAGCACCTGCGCCGACAACCTTCCGGCTGAGCGCATCTCACGGACGCGCTGGTGAAACGCATCTAAATCATCTTGTATCTGTGGGTAATAATCAACCCAGCCAGCGTTTGCGGCGCTTGTAATGCTTGACATCGCGGTAGCTCTTGCGCTCACCGCGCTGGTTCAGCCCCAAGTAAAATTCCTTGATGTCCTCGTTTTCGCGCAGTTGGGCGGCGGGGCCGTCCAGCACGATGCGCCCGTTCTCCATCACGTACCCGTGGTCGGCGATGCCCAGCGCGGCGCGGGCGTTCTGTTCGACCAGCAGCACCCCCACCCCAGCCTCACGCCGAATCTGTTGCACAATCTCGAAAATCTCGGCCACCAGCATCGGCGCCAAGCCCAAGGACGGCTCGTCCAGCATCATCAGCTTGGGGTGCCCCATCAGGGCGCGCCCAATCACCATCATCTGCCCCTCACCGCCCGACAAATAGCCGCTGACGCGCCTGCGCAGGTCTCGCAGGCGGGGGAAGAAGTGGAAGACTTGCTCGAGGTCGCCTTTGGCGTGCCGCCCACCCTGATAGACCATGCCGCCGGTCATCAGGTTCTCTTCCACCGTCAGGTGGCGGAACATCGGGCGGCCTTCGATGACCTGAATCAGGCCGCGCCGCACGATGTCCTCGGCGGCCAATGTATCGACCCGCTGGTCTTTCCATGCGATGCTACCACGCGAGACCTCGCCTTGCTCACTGCGGAGCAGGCCGCTGATGGCCTTGAGGGTGGTTGATTTTCCTGCGCCGTTGGGCCCCAGAAGGCTGACGATTTGGCCTTCCTCCACCGTGAATGAGATGCCGCGCAGCACCAACATGACGCTGTTGTAAATCACTTCGATATTGTTGACGGTCAGCATGTTCCAAAATGTCCAAGACAAACAAACTTTACGGGCGGGGGGTGTGAAAAATGGGGGTGCGGCGCACCACACCCCCACGACATTCCAGCACGCGGCGCGGGCAAGCCCGCACGCGGCGTTATTCCATCTCGACCATGCCCGGGCGCAGGTCAGGCGCGGGGGCAAACTCGGTGACGGGCACGATCAGCGGGACGAACAGCTTGCCGCCGTCCGGCGTATCGACCAACAGGGCATCTTCGGCGCTGGTGGCGGGGCCGGTCATCTCGGCGTTGAGGTAGTACATCATGGCCAAGCGGTTGCCCGAGACCGAGCGCATCCCCTCGCCATACGAGAAGTCGAACAGGCCGAGCGGCGAGTACGAGATGCCTTCGACGATGCTCTTCAGCAACGCGCCATCGACGGCTTCGAGGCTGCCCGCGCTGTTGACGGCTTGGGCGTAGATTTCCTTGTATTGATCCACCAGCAACCAGCCGAGGATGTACGAGATGTTCTGCTGGGGCAGGGTGCGGCCATTGGCCTCGGCTTGCTCGAGGATGAGCTGGATGCCCGGGAGCTGGCGCTCGCTGTACCAGCTGAACGGCAACGACGCGACCAAGCCGTTGGTGCTGGGCAGGCCGTCCGAGCCGAGGGTGCGCTGGCCGAGCAACGCCACCGAGGTGTCGATCGCCCAGTTGACGCCGGCCAATTGCACGTCTTCCTCGATGCCGAGGTCAACGATGGTCTTGGCGACCAACGCGGGGCCGCTGGCGAGGCTGTTGGTGTAGAGGATGTTGGCACCGTTATCGACCAAGTTTTGCACGTTGGTGGTGATGTCGGTGGCGGTGGGCAAGAATTGCTCCGGCGTGTCGAGGATTTCGACGCCGACGCTGGCGCAGTAGGCGATGGTCTCGGGCTTGAAGGCGGCTTGGCCGAACGCGCCCGCCCACGAGATGTAACCAATCACCGGCTCAGGGTACATTTCGGGGTTGGCGGCCACGAAGTCGCAGAACGAGCCGAGTTGATCGACGTAGAGCGGGTTGGTGGCGAAAATCCAGCCCGGCTCATCACCGTTTTGGCCGTACAAGCCCTCGACCGAGCCCGCCGAAATCAAGACGGGGATTTCGTCCTCGGCCAGTTGGCCGCGCAGCAACTCGCTGTCCGCCGAGCTGTAGAGCACCAGCATGTCGGGCTTGTCTTCGAGGGTGCTGTAATAGTCGTAGGCGGCTTGGGCTTGGGCGGGGTCACCGGCGGTGTCGCGGTTGTCCGAGGCGATTTGCGCCCCGCAGATGCCGCCGCGTGCGTTGTAATACGCGATGGCGTCCTGCAAACCGGCCAACAGCGGCTGGGTGATGAACGCGAACGAGGCGCTGATGTCGCCGAAGTGGTAGATGGTGACGGTCTGGCCGGTCAAATCGACCTCGCACGCGGTGTGCGAGTCGGCGATGAACGCGGGCAGTTCTTCTTGGGCGGCCACCGGCACGGCAGCCAGCATGACCAACACGATCAACAGAAACGCTTTACGCATAGTTCTTAAATCCTTTTGTGCTAAACAACCCGCAGACTTCAGCGCTGCGTATGGTTCATTATAGCTTGTAATGGTGTCTTGTACAAAAGTGCGCCCACCGAATCGCAACGCTATAAGGGACGGTTAATGTGCGTTGGCCTCTGTTGCGTCGCTTGCCGGTGGGGTGGGGCGGTTGCGCTGATAGTGACGTTTTGCTTTAGCACGATTTCCACAATCACGCATGTCACACCAGCGACGTTTGCCATTGCGGCTGGTATCGAGAAACAACCACCCACAGGCTACCCCATCACACTGCCGGATTGGCGCGGGTTGTGCCGCCAACAGCTCACCAGCGCTGTGCGCCGCCACCCACAAGGGCAGCGCCAAACCATGTTCCCCCTCCGGCATATCCCACACCCAGCCGAAGCCGTCGCTAAGCTGTGTGTGACGATACGCACCGCCTGCGCGCTGGAAGCTTACCAATCTCTCGAGGTCTTGCGGGACGATTGGCATACCCCGAGCGATGGCTGCAAACACACGCGCCATCGCCTCGCGCAGTGCGATCAGGTCTACATACCTGTGGTGAGCCGCTGATGGATGTGTTTGGGCGCGGGCGTGCAATTGCACGGCTTGCGCCTCGGTCAACCATCCCAGCCGATAGACCCCTGTTATGCCGTCAGAGTAATCTTTCAACGCCTCTGCAATCACCCGCCCCTCCTCACGGTCTGCCGTGTTGCAAAAGTCGAGCGCGGAGTGCCCGCCGACTCGCGTCAGGTGATGGATGTCATAGGGATAATCGACCATGTTGTATAACCTCTAAAACTTGTTTGACAGGTTAGGAAGCGTGCTGTATGCTGATGTTCTAACCGGTATTATAGCGGATATAGGGTGTTTTGATGCAGCGTTTAGCGGTCTTGGCCATGATTGGCTCGGCGGCGGCATGGGGTGGCGGCACGGTCATGAGCAAGGCATTGCTCGATGAAGGATTGCCACCGGTAACGTTGCTGGTGGTGCAGTTGCTGGCCAGCTGTACGGTGTTGTGGTTGATCGTTTGGGGGCGTCGTCTACCGGTGCGTGGGAGAGATGTACGAGCGGGCTGGACAGGGGTCTTGGAGCCCGGGTTGGCCTATTTGATTGGGCTTATTGGGGTGCAGTGGACAACCGCAAGCCAAGCCAGCATCATCAGCGCGACCGAGCCGGTGTGGGTCTTGTGCTTTGCCGTGCTGTTTTTGGCCGAGCGAGTCTCGATGCGTACAGTTGGGTTATTGGGCGTTTCAATGCTGGGCGTGATTTTGGTGACCGGCGAACTGAGTGGTACGGGCGGAACGTGGCAAGGTGATGCATTCGTGTTGATTGGCACGCTGGCCGCCGCAGGGTATGTCATCAGTAGCCGACACAGTGCACAGCACAGCCCGCCCTTGGTTTTGGCCGCCATGCAGCAGACGGTCGGGCTGGGGGTGGCGCTCTGCGCTTTACCGTTCAGCGCGACCATCGCCCCGATTTCTGGCACGGCTTTGCTGGGTGCAATCGCTTGTGGCATTGTCCAGTATGCGTTGGCCTTCAGCTTATATTTAACGGCGCTACGCACGATACCGGCAACCGACCCCAATTTTTGGCGTGGCGGGGGCGACGGTTTTCTTGGGGGAACGGATGGATGCCGTCCAGTGGATTGGTGCGATATTGGTTGGGCTGGCACTCATAGGGCTGAAACGAGAGCCCTCGCCCCCTGCTCGCTCTGCGACCGTTTCGCACACAAGGGGCTGAGGGTAACCGTCTCTCAACCGGCGCGGTAGGCGATGGCCTCGACTTGCTCGCGGCTGGGCAGGGCAGGGATAGCGCCCTTGCGCGTGGTGGTCAGCGCCCCGACCGTGTTGGCGAAGTGCAACACATCGCCCATGCGCGAGGCGTCCTCCAGCATCCCATCGAGGTCGGGGGCGGTCAGCAACTGCACCAGCAACCCACCGGTAAACGCATCGCCCGCGCCGGTCGTATCGACCGCCTCGACGCCTTGCCCCTCGACATGCAAAAAGCCGCCCAACGTGTAGGCGGTCGCGCCGCGCCCGCCATGCGTCACCACCACGAGGCGGGTATAGGGCTTC
>JALONY010000235.1 GCA_025454715.1 Anaerolineae bacterium | reverse complement strand
ACAGGCGTGGAACGATTTTGGGACGCTGGCCTGCTAGTGTGTGGGGGAACGTAAAACACCCACAGGGGGACAGCAAACCCATGCACCATCTCAAACGGTTCTTAATCGTTTTTTTCATCGTCATCGTGAGCGCCTTGAGCGTTTCGGCGCAGACCAACGTTACCTCGTCCGACGGCCTGATTAGCCTGACCCTGCCCGCAGGGTGGGTCTCCGCCGAAGACGGCACCACCCTTATCATCGCAAATAACCTCGAGGCGCTAGACATCGGTCAGCGCCGCAGCAGCGCCACCCCCGCCACCATCGTGCTGTTGGTCTCTGCCACCGCCAATATGTCCGAGGTCGGCAACGATGCCGACATCGCCCCATCGGAGCTGATTGACCTGTTCCTAAGCGCCACCGGCATGAGTGGCGACATCACCGAGACCGAAATCAACGGTTTCGAGGTGGTACAAGCGACCGTCAGCACCCCCGATACCCAACTGAGCGGGACGGAAGCCGCCGTAGCCGCTATCGCCACCGCCAACGGCACGGTCTTCATCATCATGGAAACCGGCGACACCCTCGCCGATTACAGCGCCGAGCTGATGAGCATTGCCGAGTCGCTCACCAGCGCTGGTGCCCCCGCCGACGCACAAGCCAGCGCGGCCAGCGGTGACGGCACGATTGCCTACAACCAAAGCGTGACCGGCGCGTTCAGCGACGACGTGACCGAGCAGTTTTACACCTTCACCGGCACGGCGGGCGATGTCGTGACCATCACGATGGTGGCCGACGACAACGACGCGCTGGATACGTGGGTGTGGTTGCTGACCTCGGAAGGCTTTGCCGGTGATGAGCTGGTGCCCTTGATCGACAACGACGATGCCGCCGATACATCGCTGGGGTCGTATAACTCGCAAATCGTCGATTTTGCCCTGCCTGAGACGGGTGAATACACCATCCGCGCCACCCGCCTCGGCTCTGGCACCGGTGGTTACACCCTGACGCTGAGCAACGATGCCGCGCCGGTCGTCGCCGAGACGGCCTCCAGCGCCGAGCCGGTCATCGTCCGCCAATGGGCGACGGGCGCCATGGCCACCACACAATACGGGAGTGATAGCTGGTCGGCCATGCAAGCCACCGGCGAGCCCAACGCCAGCACCTCGTGCAGCGACAACCGCAACGCTTGGGCGTCGGCCACCACCAAGACCGAAGAGTTCTTGACCGTCAGCTATGACCAAGCCGTCATCCCGACCGAAATCCACATCTATCAGGTGTACAACCCGGGGTCGATTACCTCGGTCTTGCTGACCAACAGCGACACCGGCGAGGTGATGATGCTGCCCGATAGCGCCGACCCCGTGGGCAACACCCCGTGCCCGGGCGTGTTCACCGTCAACGTCAGCGATGCCACCACGGCCTTCAACCAAGTGACCATATTCATCGACCAGAGCACCGTGGCCAGCTGGACGGAAATCGACGCGGTGGAGTTGGTCGGCATCGACCCGACGGCGGCCAGCGCCGCCCCGACCGGCACCGCTGGCGCGGGCATCTTGGGCGCGGATGCGGTTTCCCACGCCCTCGACGATGGCACGACCTTCACCTTTCCCGCCGACTACCTCGTCATCGAGCGCTTCGGGACTTACGTCAAGCTGGAAGACCCCAGCGGCAGCATCGCGGTCAATTACAGCATCAACACCGCCAGCGACCGCACCGGCGCGGATAACTTGGCACGCGCCGCAGGGTTGATGAACATGACGGTTCGGATTGACCCCAATTTGGTCGGTGACCCGTATGGTGATGGGTCGGTGTTGACGTATCAACCGGTGGTCGGGCAGTATGTCGTGACGTTCACCGTCAACGGCAGAGGCAATTACATCACCGCCATCGTCAAGCCCAACGCCGCCGACCCCGCCGCGCTGGACGAAGTCGTGACCGAGTTGTCCGAGACGGCACGCTTGCTGGCCTCTGGGCAATAAATAACCTAACAATCTAACCGAACAACCAGACTCAGCCGCCCCCTGACCCGCCCGAATGGTCAGGGGGTTTTCATGTGCCCAGCACGGCCAACCAATCGGCCTCGGGGCGTTGCGCCCCCAGCCATAGCCCGCGCTCGACCTGATCGGCGGGCATGGCCGACCGATAGGCGCGCAAAAGGTCATCGGCCTCGGCCATGAGCGGCTCACTGAGCTGGGGCAGGTTGAGCACGTAGCCCAGCACGCCCAGCGCCTCATCATGACGCCCGACGGCCTGCCACCACCGCGCCACCACCAGCCACCCGTCGGCGATATAGGAGCGGAACCCCAGCGAGACCATGACGCTCAGACCTTGCCTAATCAGCGCGCCGACGCGATCGAGCTGCCCCAGCCGGACGTGTACGCTGGCCAAGCGGACTTGTGCCAACGCTTGGCCACGGGCATCACCGATGCCCTCGACCAGCACCAACATCTGCTCGAAAGAGTCGAGGGCGCGTTGGTCGTCGTGCCCGAGGGTCAGACTGCCCAGCTCCAGCAAGACCTTGGCCTGTCCCCAGATGTCGTCCAAGCCCGCGAGGATGGTGCGGGCGCGCTGGAGGCTGTCGATGGCGCGCTGGCGGTCGCCGGTGGCGCCCCAGATGCGGCTGAGGTTGGTCAGGGTGTAGGCGATGCCGATTTGGTCGCCGGTTTGTTCGCTGGCGTCTAGGCTGCGCTGAAAGGCCGCGACCGCGTCGTCGGTTCGCCCGGCGCGCCAATAGCTCTGCCCGAGGCCGCCTTGTAAGATGGCGTACTCGCGCAGGTCACCCAATTGCTTGCAATGGCGCAACCCCGCCTCGAAATGCTGTTCGGCCTCGGCCAAGTTGCCCTCGTCGTTGGCGATATAGGCGAGGTTGCGGTATGCCATGGTCAGGGCACGCGGGTGGTTCATCCGCTCGGCCAAGCGCAGACAATGCTCTTGATACTGGCGGGCGGTGGGATAATCGCCGGTGCTGTAGGCCAACTCGCCCATGCGGGCGTAAATTTGCGCTCGTTTGGGTGTGTTGGCGGCGGTGCTTTCATAGAGGGCGAGGCTGTGCCGGTAATGGGTTTGGGCGTGCTCGATGTGGCTCATGTTGGTGTACGCATTGGCGAGGCCGAAATGAGCCTGTGCCAGCTCATCGCACGGCTCCGTCAGTACACCGAGGCTTTGGGTAAACGTCTCGACCGCCTGCGGCGACTCGCCGAGGGCGACTTGCACATCACCCATGGCGTTGAGCAAGCGGGCACGCAAGCGCGCCGAGACCGTGGGCGTCGGGACGGCCAATGCCTCGGTCAGGCAGGCCAGCGCTTGCGCGTATTGCCCCAAGCGCGCATACGACACCCCGAGGTTGAGCGACAGGCGCGCCCGCGTCTCGTCATCGCCCTCGGCCACCGCCCACCCCGCCTGATACCACGCCAACTGGGTCGGGGCATCTTGGCCAAGCTCCATCAGGGCGGCGTCAATCAGCCCAAAGTCCGTCATCAGGCGCGCCGCCTGCGGCAAGCGGGCGCTGTAGGTGGCGCACCACGCCTGTGCTTGCTGAATCTGGGGTAACTCGGGCGTGAGCGCGTCGAGTGGGTTGGCGCTTTGCACATACGCGGCCTCGCAAGCCTGAAGCAAGCGCAAGTAATGTTCGGCGTGGTCGAGCTTGGCTTCCATCAAACGGCTTTGGCTGAGCGCAATCATCACGGGTTACTCCTGAAACATCGAGCGGGCGTGCATGACCAAGAGCGCGTGCATCTGAAAGCGCCCATCGCCGGACGGCTCCAGCAACCCACGGTCAGCGAGGGTGCGAACGGCGGCTTGGGGCGCGGCCTCGCGCCAGATGGCGCTGACGGCTTGGAGCGAGAAGGTGGCTGGTTTGGGCGCGAACACCCCCAGCAACGCGAATTTTTCTTGGAGGTCGGCGGTCAGGCGCGCCACGCTCCGCTGGAGCAGTGCCGAGACGGTCGGGCTGGCCTGCAACGCGACCTCGTGGCGGTCGGCGGGGGCTTGTGACTCCAGCAAGCGCCGACCCTCGCGCAGCTCG
>JALONY010000234.1 GCA_025454715.1 Anaerolineae bacterium | reverse complement strand
CCCGCGATTTGCCCGAGCACCGCCGTGCCGTGGTCGGGGCCGAAGCCGGTGTACATCCCGCCGGTGAGGCGGTCATCGGGGTCGATGGGCAGGTCTTCATGGTCGAAGTCCCATTCGTACTCCACATCGACGACCGTGACGCCCGTGCCGCGCCCGCCGACATACGCCCACGCCGCGGCGGAGTCGATGCCGACAGGTGCGGGGTCATGATAGTCTTGGTTGGCCAAGAAATCGGGCGTGTCGCGCACCGTGGTTTGGGCATAGGCCGGTAGCGGGGCGGGCAGCGGGGCAAAATAGGCGTCCTCGACCGTGGGCTGAGCGCGCAACCCATTCAGCACGCTCTGGGCGCTGGGCAGGTCGGTCGGGGTGCTGAGGGCGACGACGTGATACAGGTTGAGGTCGGGGCTGGGTGTGCCGCTCCGCAGGTTGGACGATTGGCGGAGTTGGTCGAGCTCTGCCTCGGTTTGGCTGAACAAGCGCGACACCCCGACGACGTTGGGGGCGCGCAAGACGCCCTCGACCCCGCGCAAATCGACGTTGCCGGTCGAGCGCAGGCCGTCGGCGCGCAGGCGCACGCCGCTACCCTCGGCGAATTTGACGATGATGCGTGATGGGTCGTTGTTGAGCGGGGCTGGGGGTTGGGCGCTCACGCCCATGACTAGGGCGAATAGGGCGAATAAGGAGGCATGGGTACCTGATGGTGACGTTGTTGGGCGCTGATGAATTGTTTGAACCCGTCAGGCGTCAACATCGCGTGGGTTTGGGCGATGGGGATATCGGGCAATTGGTAAAGCAGGGTGAAGTCGGGCAGTTGCCAGATGGACAAGAGGGTGCCGTCATGGCGGGCGAACAAGCGCCCGTCGGTGCTGAAGGCCACCGCTTGGGCGGGTGAGAAACGCTCTAGGTTTTGGACGATGCCGCCGGTGCTGCGCTCCAAGACCACGAAATCGGTGGCCAAGTAGCGATTGTCGGGCGAGATGCCCCATGTGTTGGCGCTGTGTTGCCCGCTGATGGCGATATAACGCCCGCTGACTGGGTCGCACTGCGCCACCTTGCTGGCCACCACCGTCAAGTGACTGCTTTGGCACGCCGGTTGCCCAAACCCCATGACCAGCATCATGACTGCGGCCATCAACACGATTAGGCCGATGGCGACCCCATAACCCAAGATGCGGCGAGATTTGAAATGCGCCGCAGGCGCGATGCGCGGGCGGGGCTGGATGGGCTCTGGGGGGGGAAGCACCAAGGCGGGGGTTTCACCCGTCTGGCGGATGCGCTCCATCGTTATGGTGTCCACACGATGGTTGTACCACGAGTCCAGATGAATGTTGGTCGCGTTGAGCAGTTCGTTCATGAAATCGCGGACGGTGCGAGGGAAGCTGTGCATCGGCTCCTCGTCCGACGCATTGATGACCGCGCTCAAGAACTCGCGAACCCGCACGTATTTGTTGGGGTTCAGTTCCTCGTATGCGCCAAAGAACATCTTGCGCGCCACCGCGGCTAGGCTAAGGATATCCGCCCTGACGGCTTTGGCATGGGCGGCGCTGTCGCCGTGGCGGGCGTGTTTGCCGACATGCACATCGATGAGGGTAATCGTGGGGGCTTCGTGCTTTTCTTTGAGGTACATCAAGATGTTGCCATCGTGCAGGTCGCCATGCCAATAGCGCATTTTGTGTAGCTCATCCAGCCCGTGGCTGACTTGGTTGAGGATTTGCAAGATACGCACGGCGTCTGTATACGGGTAATTTTGCACGTAGTCCGCCAGCGTCTGGGACTCGAACCACTTCATGACGATGTATAAGCGTCCATCTGGGAGATAGCCATAATGATGCAGTTCAATTAAGTTGGGGTGGATGACATCGGCCAACACCATGCCTTCGTGCAGGGCGGGCAGCTCGCGGTGTGGGTCTTTGTACACCTTGATGGCGACCTTTGTCTTGCGCCCGAATGCAGAGGTGTTGTCGTGGGTGGCCTCGTAGACCTTGTTGCCGTACTTGTTGTCGTAGATGCACTTCTTTAGTTTATAGCCGTCGATGATCATGCCGATGTCGTCGTTCATCCGGCTACCCCGATCAAGATTGGGGCGAGGGCGCGCTCGATGTCGGCCAGCGACTCGGCACGGACGATGCTGGCGCGTAGCTCGGCCTCGTCGGGCAGGCCGTCGGAATACTTGGCCAGTTGGCCGCGCAGCTCCAGCAAGACTTGGCGCTCGGGCAGCTTGCTGGTCTGGAGGGTTAGGATGGCTTGGCGCAAGCAGGCTTCGGCTCGCTCATAGGCGGTCGGTTGGGGAGCGGGTGTGCCGGTGGCCAGCTCGTGGGCGATTTGCGAGAAAATCCACGGGTTGCCCAGCGCGGCACGCCCAATCATCACCCCGTCACAGCCGGTCTGCGCCAGCATCCGGCGGGCGTCGGCGGCGTTGGTCACATCGCCGTTGCCGATGACTGGGATGGAGGTCACGGCTTGCTTGACTTGGCGGATGATGTCCCAATCGGCATGGCCGGTGAAGCCTTGCTTGGCAAAGCGGGCATGGACGGCGATGGCTTGCGCCCCGACTTGCTCGGCGGCGCGGGCGAACGGGATTGCCGTCACCACCCCGTCATCGAAACCGGCGCGCACCTTGACCGTCACCGGCACGTTGACCGCCTTGACGACGGCCTCGACGACCGCGGTGGCGGTGCACACATCGCGTAGGAGCGCCGCGCCGCCGCCCTTCTTGACCACCTTGGGCACCCAGCACCCCATGTTGATGTCGATGATGCGCGCCCCATAATCGACCATGATGCGTGCGCCCTCGGCCACGATGTGCGGCTCGGCACCATACAACTGCACGGCAATCGGGAATTCTTCGGGCGTCCAGTCGAACAGGCGCTCGGAGTGGCGGAGGCCGCCCTTGGTCAGCAACGGCACGCTGCTGAGCACTTCGGTGCACACCAGCCCGACGTTGCCATAACTGCGGCACAACGACCGGAAGGCGTGGTTGGTTTGGCCGGCCATCGGGGCGAGCGTCAAAGGTGTCTCGATGACGACATCCCCAATGGTCATGGGCTTGAGCGGTGACGGGTGGTGTGTGAGGGAAGGGAGCATGTTGAAAGCGTAAACCGTGTTATGCGTTGGTTAAGCGTATTCTAATCCGATAAGCGCGGGCTGTTCGCAAAGACCAGACACCCACTATAATACAACGTGTATTCGATAAACAAACAAGGACTACCCCCGATGACTGACACGATCCAAAAAGACAAGGTCGTGAGCCTCGCCTACACCCTCATCGTCGATGGTGAGGTGTACGAGGAATGGGACGCCGAAGACCCGTTCGAGTACCTTCATGGTGCTGAGAACGTCGTCCCCGGCCTCGAGGCCGCCCTGCAAGGGCGCGTCGCTGGCGATAAACTGACCGTGACCGTGCCGCCCGCCGACGGCTATGGCGATTACGATGCCGAGGACTTCCAAGAGTTCGAGAAGAGCGAACTGCCGGACGCCGAGGTCGGGATGCCGGTGATGTTGGAAGACGAAGAGGGCTACCTGTTCGAAGGCCTGATTTCGGAAATCTCGGGTGGCAAGGTGAAGGTGGACTTCAACCCGCCGTTGGCTGGCAAGACCCTGACCTACGAGGTCGAGGTGTTGGCCATCCGCGACGCCGACGAGGAAGAACTGGCGCACGGCCACGCCCACGGCATGGCTTGGAGCGATGAAGACTGGGACGACGACGAGGAATAGTCCTCGCCGCGCACCACTAGCCCACTTCACCCCTGACCGGTCAACCGGTCGGGGGTGTTTTTTTCGTGCTATACTCGCCTCATGAGCAAACGTCACCCCCACCCCCACAGCCTAACTATCCCACATGCCGAGGTCGCCGCGTTCTGCCGCCGTTGGGGCATCGTGCGGCTGGCCTTGTTCGGCTCGGCCTTGCGCCCCCAAGACTTCCGGCACGACAGCGACATCGACCTGTTGGCGACCTTTGCCCCCGACTCGCGCCATACCCTGCTCGACCTCGTGCAGATGGAGGGCGACTTGTCCGACCTGTTCGGGCGGCGGGTAGACCTCGGGGAGCGCGAGGCGGTCGAGTTCGACACCAACCCCGCCCGCCGCCAGTCGATTTTGGCCGACCAAGTGGTGATTTATGAAGCTTGACGCCCAGACCGACCGCGTTCACCTGATCGATATGCGCCAGTCCATCGAGCGCATCCGTGCGTATGTGGCGGGCATGGACGAGGCGGCCTTCTTGCGCGACCCCAAGACCATCGCCGCGGTCGAGCACGAATTGGCGGCCTTGGGCGAGGCCAGCAAGAACATCAGCCGCGAGGCACAGCGGCGGGTGCGCGGGGTGCGCTGGAACCTGTGGCGCTTGGTTCGCAACACATTGGTACATGAGCACTATCAGGTCAACCCGCGCACGGTGTGGCGCACGGTGACGGATGAGCTTCCGGCAGTATCGCAGGCATTGGAGCACCTCGGATGAGCGACAACCCCAACGAGACCTTTTTGTACCTGACCACCCGCGGGCGCAAGACCGGCAACGACAACGCGCACTGGGTCAAGAATGCGCTGCACACGCCCGAGGTGCGCTTCTCGGTCGGGACGCGGGCGGACAACGGCCTGACGGTGCCGGAGCGCACCGCCACCGCCCGCGTGGTCGATGACGCTGCCGAGCCGGTGCTGGCCGCCAACGTGCGCGCCAAGATGCAGGCCAAATACGACTGGAGCGATGGCCTGATTGTCGAGGTCGGGTGAGGCTTGAACGACAAAGAGGCGCGAGAGATGAGGAAAGACGCGCTCAAGGCAGGTTCCCGCGAGGAACTTTTGATGGGCATGTAACCGTATCACCATCACGATGGACAACACCGCTCAGCCGCCCGCAGCCTCGTTCGCTCGGGCGGCTGTCGATTGTGTCGGGTTGGCTCAGGCGTGGGCGTGACGCCCTACGAGGGCACGCTCGA
>JALONY010000444.1 GCA_025454715.1 Anaerolineae bacterium | reverse complement strand
CGCGCCCGACGTGCTGCACCTGTATGCCTTGACCGCCCAGCGCGGCGCGTTGGACGGGCTCAGCCATCTGCCGCACGCCGAGCCGCCCATCACCTTGGGTGAGCCGGAGCGGGTGCGCCTGCTGATGCGCCGCCTGCTGGCGCGCCTCGATGACCCGCACGCCCGCACCCCGGAGCACGTCGTCTTGCTCATCGACGGTTTCGAGATGCTGCGTGACCCCGCCTATGCGGGCGTGTATCGCGAGGTCGAGCGCTTGCTGAGCGACGGGCGGGCGGCGGGGGTCTACGTCGTTGTCAGCGCGTCCGGCATCGGCAGCCTGCCGGAGCGCGCCCGTGGGTGGCTGATGCAGCGCATCGCACTCCAGCCCACCAACCCGACCGACCTGACCCAAACGGTCGGGGTCGTGACCTTGCGCGCCGCGCAGGGCGGGCGGGTGCTTCCGGCGGGGCGCGGCTTCGTGCCCGATACGCCGCCGCGTTTGTGCCAAGTGTGCTTGCCGTGCGAGTTCCCCGCCGATGACCCGTTGGCCGCCTTTGCCGAGCTGGCCGACGAGATGCGCGCCGCCTATCGCGCCCAGACCGGTCGGGAGCACGCCCCTGCGCCGGTGCGCCCGTTGCCCGCCCGCTTGCCGTTCGAGACGCTGGCGCAACCCGCCGCGTTGGGCAGCCTGAGCATTGCGCTGGGCGTGCGCGACGCCGACGGCCAGCCGCCCCTGTGGGTCGATTGGGCGGCGCACGGCGCGGCGGTGGTGATTGCGGGCGGGGCGGGCAGCGGCAAGACCAACCTGTTGCGCGCCGCGGTGCTGGCGTTGGCCGGGCAAGCCACCCCCGACCAAGTCGCCATCGTCTTAATCGATTTGACCGGCGCTGTCGCCGGTGCGCGGCCTGCCGCACGTGGCCGCCCACGTGACCGACCCCGACCAAGTGGCGGCCTGCCTGCCCCACCTGACCCGCGAGCCGCGCCACGTGGCCGTCTTCATCGACGATTACGACCTGTTCAGCGACGGGCTGACGCAAGAAGCCCCACACGTCCTGCGCGCCCTGCGTGACCACCTGCTGATGAAGCGCACCGGCGTGGCGTTGGGCGGGCGCGAGGCGTTGATGACGCTGGGGCAACGCCTGAGCGACGCCCCGCCCGACGCGCTCCCACTCGGGCGCGGTTGGTCGGTCGGGTTCGAGGGTGGCCTGTCGCTCGTCCAGACCGCGTGGGTGCGCGATGCAGCCGCGTGGGCGGCCTACCTCGGCCAGCGCTGGGCGGGGCACACCGCCCAACCGTGGCGCATCGGCGACGCACCGGCCACGCCCCCCGCCGCGCCCACCTCGTCCTCGCGTGCCCCGCTCGACATCGACACGGCGGGTCTCATCGACGATTTGCTGGGCGGGGAGGGCGCATGACCGCACGCCACAACCCCAAGCTCACCCGCGCCAACATCGCGCTCTACACCGGCGATTATGCCGAGGCGCGCCGTTGGCTGTCCGATGGCCTGACCGAGGGCATCGCCCCTGAAGACATCCCACAAGCGTTGTGGCTGGAGGCGCACACCCAGCCCGACCCCGCCGAGCGCACCCGCCGCCTGACCGCGTTGGCCGCCCAATACGACGCCAGCAACCCGTATGCCGACCTCGCCCGCGCCGCCCTCGAAGCGGAGCGCCTCGCCGCCCCGCCGCCTGCCCCGCGCCAGCGCTGGCCATTGTGGGCGTTGCTGGGGGTTGGGGTGGTGGTGGTCGCCGCCGCCTTGCTGACGCCTATACCGTGCGTTACGCCGACGGCCTGCTGAGCGTGGTGGCGGTCGAGGACGACTCGGGGCGCGCCACCGAGGGCGACGGCCTCCAACCCCTCGCGCCGTTGGACGGGGCGCGCTTTTACGCCGTCGAGGTGGCGTTCGAGTGCCGCGCCGCCATCTGTGACCAACCGCCCCAAGCCGACCTCGCGTTGCGCCTATTCGACGGCTCACGCATCGCGCCGCGCCCACGCACCGCCCTGATTGGGCAAGACACGCTCGCGCCGGTCGCGTTGGGGCGCATCACCCGCGGCTGGCTGGTGTTCGAGATTCCGCGAGTCGGGGTGGTGCAAGCTTTGGAAGTCCTGCCGCCGGTCGGCGATGCGGTCGAAATCGGCCTAGAGGGGGTGCGATGAGCGATGAAGTCATGGTGCGCGTGTCCGAGTTGCGCGCCGCCGCCGAACAACTCGGACAGTCGGCACAACTCTTGCGCCAGTCGGTGGCGCGTGCCCAAGCGCAGATGGCCGACTTGCCCGCGCCCATCTTGGGCAGCTGGGCGCTCGACCGGCTGGACGACCTACATCGGCGTCTGGCGCAGGCGGTCGAGGGGGTCGAGGACGCCAACGGGCGCGGCCTGACCATCCCGCTGGGGGTGCTGTGGAACCGCTTGGGCGCGCCGGTTTTGCGCCCTGCCGCCGCCGAGGCGATGGTCGCGCCACCTGCTTACACGTTGGGGCGTTACATCAGCCGCCGCAACCGCCCGCTGTACGATGCGATGCTGTCGGCTGAGGCGACCGTGGCGCACTCGGC
>JALONY010000233.1 GCA_025454715.1 Anaerolineae bacterium | reverse complement strand
AGCATATCGCCGGTGTGCGCCTGCGCGACCGTGGCGAGGTCGAGGCTGCCGGAGGGGTAGAAATGATAGGCGGCGACATCGGGCGATAACAGGCGCGCACCGGTCAGGGCGAGGCGCTCGGCCAATTTGCCGACCGGCGTATAGGCGCTGGTCTCGAGGTCGAGCAGGGCATCGGCGATTAAGTCGAAAGCGTCGCCTGCGGGCAAATCATACGCCCGCCCGGGGAAGCTGAGCGCGCCCATCAGGGCGGTAAACGTGGCGTGTTGGGCGGCTTCGGCTTGGGTATAGGCGGGGATATGGGTGGTCATCATGGCAGGGGGTCTCTCTTGGGCTGACTAAAAGGTTTCCATCTCGACGCGGGTGGCGGCCACGGCGCGCAAGAGCTGGGCGTCTTGGGCGGCCTGATGCTGGGCTTCTTGGCTGACGAGGGCGTAAATCGCCTCGGGTTCGTGGCCGACGCTGAGCGCCGCGTCGATGACGGCCAACGCGGTGGCGAATTCGAGGTCTCGCCCGAGGCACACGGCGTAGCCTTCACCGCCCACGACGCGCACATGCACCTCGCACGCCAACACCTCGCCGAGATGAAACGGGGTGCCGTGCGCGCTGTCGAGGTAAGGCAACATCACCAAACCGGTGCGGCTGGTGATGACCGTGACCGGCTCGAGGTCGGTCAGCAGATGCTCGGCCAGTGCTTTAATCGGGTCTGGCCGCCCTTGGCACAAAACGGAAAGCACCTCGAGGGCGCTGTATGAGATGGGCGTGGTCATGGTTGGGCTGCTTTCGGGTGGGATGGCGGGGCGATACAGGGCACGCGCCCACCCCTTGCCCAAGGCGGACAAGGGTGGGCGCGTGGTCGGCTAGGCCGTCGCGGTCGGTTTAGCGGGCGCGCAAGTCGATGTTGAGCAGGGTGGCGATGTCGCGCAGCGAGTCGTACATGGCGTCGATGGTCTCGAAGCCGCCGGTCTCGCGGGTATCGACGTAGTAGCGCTCCAGCTCATCGACCAAGGCTTGGTCGTCGGCGATGGCCAAGAGCGCCTCGGTGACGGCGGTCTTGAACGACTCCGGCAGGGTGGCCTTGAGGGCGAACGGGGTCTCGGGGATGAGCGGCGATTGGTGGAAGACGACCAAGCTGCCCTCGGGGCAAGCCTCGTAGCGCTCGGCGATTTCCTCGGGGGTCATGGCTTCCAAGTACGGCCACTCGGCGGCGGTGGCGGGGCCTTCGATTTCGGCGTTGTCCTCGAACCCGCAGACCTCGACACCGGCCTCGGCGGCTTGGGCGGCGAGGTTGGCATCAAAGGTGGCACCGGCTTCAACCGTGTCGTTCCAGACCGCCAGCACCGCCGACGGGTGGTTGCCGGCAAAGCTGACCGAGGCGAACTCCTCGATTTGGGCGGGGTCGGTGAACTCTTGCGCCAGCAGGATGTCGGTGGCGGGCACCAAATAGCCGCTGGTCGAGGCGGGGTCGGTGAAGGCAAAGCTACGGCCTTCGAGGTCGGCAATGCTGGTGATGCCCGAACCCTTCTTGGTGAACATCAAGCTGAAGTAACCCGGGACTTCTTGCAAGTCCACTTCGACTTCGTAGTTGGCGACGGCGATGGCCTCGGCGTCGGCGACTTCGGCGGCCAAGACATACGAGAACGGCCCGACCTCGATGGCGTCGGCGCGGTTGGCGGCCATCGCCTCGATGACGGCGTTATAGCTGGTGCCGGTGATCAGGACGGTGCGGACGCCGAGGGTCTCTTCCAAGTAGGCGCGCAGCGGCTCGACGGCGGCCAGCGCCTCTTCCACGTTGTCGCCCGGGTAAACGCCGATGATGAACGTCTCGGGCCAGCCGGTGCGGTCTTCGGTGGCTTCTTGGGCGATGGCCGCGCCGGTCAACATCACGGCCAGCAGGGCAATCAGGGACAGAACGAGCGAGAACTTCTTCATAGTGGGGGTTTTCTCCGTAACCGAAACGAACACACGTACCGAAACGAAAGGAGCAGGACGGCTGGCGCGCTAGATGAAGCGCTGGCGCAACCGACTGCTGAGACGGTCAATGACCGTGACAGCCACAACCATGACGAGCGCCGCACCCAGCAGATTGTCGTAATCGCTGGTGCCGGTGTACTTGAACAGCAAGAACCCGACGCCGCCCGCCCCGACATAGCCGAGGATGGTGGCGTGACGCACGTTGGACTCGAAGTAGATGATGGCGTAGGAGATGAAGAGCGGGAACGCCTGCGGGATGACCGAGTAGACGAAGGTTTGCAGGCTGCCCGCGCCCGTGGCGCGCACCGCGTTGACTTGGGCGGGGTCGATTTGCTCGATGGCCTCGGCAAACACGCGGGTGAGCGACCCGACCGACCCGAACGCCAATGCCAAGACGCCGGTGAACGGCCCCAGCCCGACGGCGGCCACGAACAGCAACGCATACACCAGCTCGGGGATGGAGCGCATGAAGTTGAGGAACAGGCGCGTGACCTGATAGAGCGCGGGGTGGGGCGAGGTGTTGCGCGCCGCCAGCAACGAGAGCGGCAAGGCCATCAAGACCGCGCCCAGCGTGCCGACGATGGCCATCTGGACGGTCTCGAAAACGGCGGTGATGATGGGCGGCCAGCCGATTTCGACCTCGTTGCCGAACAGATTGACGGTGCTGCGGGTGATTTGGAACTCGGTGACCTCGACCCCGAACAGCGTGATGACCGCGTTGTGCGAGCGGGCAATCTCGAATTCGGGCGGCAACATCCGCGTAATCAGGTTGCCGACGGCGATGAACGGGTCGAAAAACGAGGTGATGCGGTTGGTGGCGCTGGGGCCGACGCCCGAAAAGCTCCACGCCAAGACCAAGACGATGGTCAGCATGACCAGCACCCCACGGGTGCTGAAGCGCGGTATCGGGCGCAGTAGGGTGGCGCGCAGTGTCTCGACCTCTTGCAATTTGCGGTCGATGGCGGTGTTTTTGTCGGTGGCGGTGTGCGTGTCGATGGCGTTGTTCATGGGGTTTCCTCGTCTTTAGTGCGCGGCCAGCGGCTGGGCGGCAACGGGCGAGTTGAAGCGGTAAATCCGATCCATCACCCCCTCGGTCAGGTCGGCGGGCGCGCCGTCGAAGACGACCTTGCCCTGTGCGATGCCGATGATGCGGTCGGCGAATTGTTGCGCCAGCTCGACGTGGTGGATGTTGATGAGCGTCAGCACGCCGACCTCACGGGCGACGCGGGCGAGGTCGGTCATGACCTGTACCGACAACTCGGGGTCGAGGCTGGCGACCGGCTCGTCGGCCAGCAAAATTTTGGGCTCTTGCGAGATGGCGCGGGCGATGGCCACGCGCTGTTTTTCGCCGCCCGATAATTTGTCGGCGCGGTTGGTGGCGCGGTGCAACAACCCGACCCGCTCGAGGTTTTGCAAGGCGACGGCGCGGTGTTGGGCGTTGAAATAGCCGAAGAACGACGAGACCGGCGAGGCGTAGCCCAACCGACCGGTCAGGACGTTGGACATGGCGCTCAGGCGCTCGACGAGGTTGTACTCTTGCCAGATGAAGCCGATGTGGCGGCGGGCGCGGCGCAGTTGCGCGCCGTTCATGCGGGTGATGTTTTCGCCGTCGAGGATGATTTCGCCCTCGGTCGGTTGCTGGAGGCCGTTGATGCAGCGCAGCAGGGTCGATTTGCCCGCGCCTGACCGCCCGATGATGGCGATGATTTCGCCGCGCTCGGCTTTGAGGGAGATGGATTTTAGGGCTTCTGCACCGTTGGCATACACCACGCGCAAGTTTTCGACGACCAACATACCCGAATACGCCCCTGTTTTTGGACAACAGGGGCAGAGGTTAGCGGGTGGTGTTTAACGCTCGTTCGGGGCTTGTGTTAGGGCTTGTGGGGAAGTGTGTTTAGGGGTGCCTAACACCGGCACGTTAAGGCTTAACGGAGGGCGATGACTCTTGACCTCGCCATAACATGACGGAGCGGGTGCCCGCCCCGTCGTGTGTTTAGCCGTCAATCAGGCGGCACTCGGCATCGAACTCGAGGCGTCCACAGGTCGGCGAACGGGCAGGTGGGCGCGGCGATGAAGGTCGGGTCATCGCGGCGGGCGTCGTCGATGTCGCGGGTCATGCCCTCATTCGTATAGGTGTACGACGTGCGAAACCCCCCGCCCGAGGTGGTGACGCGGCGGGTTTGGTTGAGCGTGAAGGCGCTGATGGTAATCTCGCGGTACCACTGGCCGCCCCCACCCGCACCGACCGGCGGGGCGTCGGCGGGCGGCTCGACCGCGAGGGCGAACTCGACATCGACGGTGGGCGACGGGGTGTAGGTGGCGGTCAAATCGAGCGTGCCGTCGGCGCGGACGAAGCGCGCTTCTAGCTCGACCAATTGCGCGCCCTCGCCCGCGAACGCTTGGATCGACTCGAAGCTGGCGATCGGGTCGAAGCGGGTGGGGTCGCCCGCGACCGGGCGGGTTTGGATCATCTCGGCATTGGTCACGGCGCCGACCAAGCCGTTCAAGATGTTGGGGGCGAAGACCGACAGCACGGCGACCCCGATGCCCAGCAGGATGCCGCCCATCAAGATGGCGGTGATGAGCGCGGGCAGGCAACCGAGGCTGCGGCGGGGCGGGCGGGTGTTGAGCGTGTGGACGGTGAACTGGATGGGCGGTTGGTC
>JALONY010000232.1 GCA_025454715.1 Anaerolineae bacterium | reverse complement strand
GCCGAGGTGGCCGCGCACGCCGGAATCGACCTATGGGGGTACGAGCTGCGGAGCGTATCGCTGATGACCGCCGCCTTTTACCCACTGTATTACTACTACTACCCCGAAAAGTGGAAGTGGGCGGAGGGCATCAGCATCGACGCCGCCCAACAAATGTTCCGCCAAAACGCGGCCTTCCTCGAAATCATCAACCGACGCCGCCCCAACGTCCACGCCATTAACCTAATCGTGGACGAGCTACGCCCGATCATCGACCCGCTGGGCGGGGGCGCGGTCACGCTCACCCACCACCCCGCCCCGCCGCCCAAGCGTCGCGGCTGGTTCGGGCGCTGAGGCCGCATACCACTGGTGTGGGGTGGTCGTTTTTGTGTGACGCACACGCCCAAACGCGCTACTATCGACAGCTCATGACGCCGTAAAGGATGCGCCAATCATGCCCGAGACGTTCACCCCGTTCACCGACGCGCACGCCGACGCACTGCGCGCCATCGTCGGCGCGGAGCAAGTCAGCACCCGCCAAGCCGACCTCGACCTGCACAACCGCGACCAATCGCGCCACCCGATGGGCAACGCCCAAGCGGTGGTCTGGCCGCTGACCGCCCAGCACGTCGCCGACGTGTTGCGCTACTGCAACACACACCACATACCGGTCACGCCATGGGGGGTCGGCACCTCGCTAGAGGCCAACCCGCTGGCGCGCTTCGGCGGGGTGTCGCTGGCCTTCGAGCGGATGAACCGCATCCTAGAGGTGCACGCCGATGACTTCCAAGTCACGGTCGAGCCCGGCATCGGCCACAAAGACCTCAACGCCCAGCTTGCCCGCTATGGCCTGTTCTTCCCGCCCGACCCGGGCGCCAATGCCACCGTCGGCGGGATGCTGGCCAACAACGCCGCAGGCATCCGCACCGTCAAATACGGCGCGAGCAAGGATAACGTGCTCAAGATGCAGGTCGCCTTGGCCGATGGGCGCTTGATTTCGGTCGGGTCGCGCTCCATCAAGCAATCGTCGGGCTACGACCTGCTGCACCTGTTCGTCGGCAGTGAGGGCACCTTGGGCGTCATCACCCAAGCCACGCTCAAGCTGGTGCCCGTCCCCTCGTTGATGAGCGCGGTCATCGCGTCGTTCCCGTCGGTGCAGGCCGCCATCGAGGCGGTCGTGGCGGTGCGCGGGAGCGGCCTCGACCCCGCCGCCCTCGAGTTCATCGACGCCAAGCAATCGGCCTTATTGCGCGACCACACCGGCGTAGACCTCGAAGAAAGCCCGACCCTGTTGATGGAATTTCACGCCGTGTTGCCCGCCGCGCTGGAGTATGGGCTAGAGCAAGTGCGCCAAATCTGCACCGAGCTGGGTGCGACGCGCCTCAAGACCACCACCGACAACGCCGAGCGCGCCAAATTGTGGTCGGTGCGCCACCACGCTTACGAGACGTTGGTGCGTTTGCACCCGGGCTATACCTTCCTGATTGACGATGTGGCCGTCCCGATTAGCCAATATCCGGCCTTAATCGGGTATGTCGAGCAGGTGGTCGAGCAACACGGGGTGCGCGCCTACATGAAAGGCCACGCGGGCGATGGCAACATCCACTGCGAGTTCCCCTACAAAGACGCCGAGGAACTCAAGCGCGCCGAATACATCAACGATTTGATCGTGACCAAAGCCATCGAATTGGGCGGCACCGCCACCGGTGAGCACGGCGTGGGCACGGGCAAAGCCCACCACATGCCGCATGAGCACGGCGAGGCGCTAGAGGTCATGCGCGCCCTGAAGGCCACGCTCGACCCACACGGAATCCTCAACCCGGGCAAGATTTTCCCGCGCTGAGCACACCACACCAAGCGACGACGGTGGGGCGAGTTTCCCTCGCCCCAGCCCTAGAAGTCGAGTTCGTCCTCGTACCCTTCTTCGTCGTCCTCGTCGTCTACCTCGTCGTCATCGTCCCCATACAGGTCGATTTCGTCGTCGTCGTCGAGGTCGTCCTCTTCGTAGCCCTCGTCATCGGGGTCTTCGTCGAGGTTAAAAATCAGGTCGAGGTTGATGTCGATGTCGTCATCGTCATCGAGGTCGTCGGTGTCGTCTTCGAGGTCATCCTCGAGGCCGGTCAGTTCGTCGTCTTCGAGGTCTTCCTGAAAGTCGTTGTCCGACATCATCGTCGAAAGGAGCTGCGCTGCACGCGCCAAGCGTTCTTTGGTCATGATAAGTTCGTTCCCGTGGCCGGTTGGCAAATCGGGCGATATTTTAGCGCAGGGCGTCGGCTTGTCTATGGTCTCTCACGCACAAGTCTTAGAAACAGCTCATGAACGCGAGCATCGTCGGTCAATTCGGGGTGGAATGCCGTCGCCAACAAGTGCCCCTGACGCGCCGCGATGATGCGATCATCGGCCAGCGCGCCCAACACCTCGACGCCGTCGCCCACGGCGGTCGCGATGGGTGCGCGAATGAACACGGCATGGACATCGCCGCCTTCTATCCCCCGAATCGGCAAATCGGCCTCGAAACTGTCGATTTGCCGCCCAAAGGCGTTTCGGTTGACCGTGATGTCCATCACGCCCAAAATCGGCTGGCGGTCGATGCCGATGTCCTTCGCCAAGAAAATCATACCCGCGCACGTGCCCCACGTGGGTTTAGATTTGGCGAACTCGCGCAATGGTTCGATGAGGCCATAGCTCACGGCCAGCTTGCCGATGGTGGTGCTCTCGCCACCGGGCAAAATCAGGGCGTCTAGCCCGTCGAGGTGGGCGGGCAAGCGTACCTCGACGGCCTCGGCGCCCAGCCGCCGCACCATCTTGGCGTGTTCGATGAATGCGCCTTGCAGCGCGAGGATTCCGACCTTCATGGCAGTCCTGTGTCCTATCGGGTGCTCAACGAGATGAGGGTTAAGCCTATGATAGGCCGCCGCCGGTTTCAAGGTGTCCATGAGTCCAAGTCGAATCGGTTGGCAAACGAGAGAAATACGTCTAAACTTGCGAGGGTGAATGTGTTTACACTTTTTGTGACCTGTGAGGAGCGCCGAGGCTATGACCACCATCTGGCACATGCCACGCATTGAACTGCTCGACCTGTCCAAGTTCCGCGAGCAACGCCCCGTCGCCCTGCTGACGGGCAAGCGGTCTTGGCAGGCTGTCAATACCATGGTGCGGCTGCCGGTGGTCGTTCAGGCCGAGCCGGAGAGCCTCGACAAGGATTATCTGGATGACCTCGCTGACCATCTGCCCAAGCAAGTGGCGGCGGTCTATGGCGTCGGGGGTGGGGTGGTGGCCGATGCCGCCAAGTACATGGGGCACCGCGCCAAGTTGCCGGTCGTGCTCGTCCCCACCGCCCTGAGCGTGGACGGGTTCTTTACCGCCAGCACCGCCCTGCGTGACGACAAGGGCGGCAATTACTACATCGAGACCGGCCCCGCCGAAAAGGTCATGATTGACTGGGATGTCATCAGCGCGGCACCCAAGCACCTGCGCGGCGCGGGCATCGTCGAGTTGCTCAGCATCACCACCGGCATCCTCGACTGGAAGTACGCCGCCGACCGTGGCAAGAACTCGCCCGAGGAGCGCTATCAAGAATGGGCGGCACGCCTCGCGGCGGGCATTGGCCAACGCGCCTTCGGCATCGCCGCCGGTGTCGGGGATGGGCGCGTGGCCGCCCTGCGCGAGTTGCTCGACCTCATCTGCATGGAGGTGCGCCTGACCACCCAAATCGGCCACACCCGCCCGCAGGAGGGCAGTGAGCAAGCCTTCGCCCAAGCCATGCAAACCCGCATGGTCGGGTTCCGTAGCCGCATCGCCTACTCCGAGTTGCTCGGGCCCGGCATCTTGCTCTCGATGGCGCTGCACGGCCAAGAGGCCAAAAACGTCGCGGTCGTCCGGCAGGTCATGGAGGCAGCGGGTGTACGCCTCAACCAACTGGAGCAACAGGACATCTACGAGACGTTGGTCGGCTTGCCCGAGTTCGTCCGGCGCAACAAGCTGCCCTACGGCATCTTGAACGACACCGACATGACCCCCGACCGCGCCCGCCAGTTGATCAGCACCGCGGGGCTGAACGCCTAA
>JALONY010000231.1 GCA_025454715.1 Anaerolineae bacterium | reverse complement strand
AAGCAAAAGGTGATCGTGGTCTGCACGGGCAATTCGGCGCGCTCGCAAATGGCCGAGGGGTTGTTGCGCCACCGCGCCGGTGACCGGTTCGAGGTGTTCAGCGCCGGGCTGGAGCCCAAGGGCGTCAACCCGCTGGCGATTGCGGCGATGGCCGAGGTCGGCATCGACATCAGCGGGCACACCTCGGACAGCATCAAGAAGTATATGGGGCATCACCATTTCAGCTATGCCTTCACGGTGTGCGGCAACGCCGAAGAGACCTGCCCGTCGGTGTTGTGGGCGGGTGGCGAGAAGCATCACTGGCCGTTCGACGACCCCGCCGCCGCCGAGGGCACCGACGAGGAACGCTTGGCGGTATTCCGCCGTGTGCGCGATGAAATCGATGCTAAACTGGCGGAATGGCTGGAGACATTGCCTCGCGCCTGAGCGCTCGTCTATGGTGAGGTGAAGCATGAAAGACACGGTTCCGGCGGTGTTGTCGGCGTTGGCGCACCCGTTGCGCTGGGCGATGGTGCAAGCGTTGGTCACATCGGGCGATTTGCGCGTGTTCGAGTTGTCGGAGCGCACCGGCGAGCCGCAAAACGTGGTGTCGTATCACCTCAAGCGCCTGCGTGATGCCGAGGCGGTGCGCGTGCACCGCAGTGAGGCCGACTCGCGGGATCAGTATTACCATGTCGATGTGCCCCGCCTGCGCGAGCTGTTGGGCGCGGCGGGGCAGCGCATCCACCCGTTGATTGGGGGTGGGTTGACGGCGGGCACGCCGGTGGAATTGGCGCGGGTGCTGTTCGTCTGCACGCACAACAGCGCCCGCTCACAAATGGCCGAGGGCTGGGCGCGGATGTTGGGGGGTGGGGCGGTCGTCGCGTTCAGCGCGGGCAGCCAGCCGCTCTCGGTGCACCCCGACGCCGTGACGGTGATGGCCGAGCACGGGGTTGACCTGCGCGGCCACCAGCCCCACGGTTTGAGCGATTATGACGGGCAAGCCTTCGACGCGGTGGTGACGGTGTGTGACCGCGCCCGCGAGGTCTGCCCGATGTTTGACGGGGCGCGCTGGGTGGTGCATTGGAGCCTGCCCGACCCGCTGGCCATCGCCAACAGTGCGGCGCGCCTCGCGGCCTTTCGGCAGTTGGCCGCCGAATTGCGCTGGCGGGTCGAGCACCTGCTGGCGTGGATGACCCGACCCGCCGCGTCGTGAGTTATTTGGGCGCCATGCGGATGGCACCGTCGAGGCGGATGACCTCGCCGTTGAGCATCGGGTTCTCGACGATGCTCTGCACCAATTGGGCGAACTCGTTGGGGTGGCCGAGCCGCGACGGGAACGGCACTTGTTGGCCGAGCGACTGGCGGGCGGCCTCCGGCAAGCTGGACATCATCGGGGTCTCGAACAGACCCGGGGCGATGGTCATCACGCGGATGCCACTGCGGGCGAGGTCACGGGCGACCGGTAGGGTCAGGCCGACCACGCCGCCCTTGGACGCGGCGTAGGCCGCCTGCCCGATTTGCCCATCATAGGCCGCCACCGAGGCGGTGTTGACGATGACGCCGCGCTCCCCGTGGTCGTTGGTCGGGTTGTCATTCATGATTAGGGCGGCCAGCCGGATGCAGTTGAACGTGCCAATCAGGTTGACGCGGATGACGCGCTCGAACACGTCCAGCGCGTGCGCGCCGTCCTTGCCGACCGTGCGGGTGGCCGTGACGATGCCCGCGCAGTTGACCAATAGGTTGAGGCCGCCGAACGCGCTTTGAGCGAGGGCGAGGGCGGCTTGGACGCTGGCCTCGTCGGTCACGTCGGTTTTGATGAAGCGGGCGTGCGCGCCCAGCTCATCGGCCAACGCCTGCCCAACCTCGGCGTTGAGGTCGGCGATGACCACGCGCCCGCCACCGGCCACGATGCGGCGGGCGGTCGCCCCGCCCAAGCCGGACGCGCCGCCGGTGACCAGCGCGATGCTGTGTTGAATGTCCATCGGTCAAAAACTCCTTTTTGTCTTGCAGGTCAAAACAAAAGCGGCGGACACGTCTCGTCGTATCCGCCGATTTTTTAGGGGGTTAGGCGCGCCCGAGGCGCTCGACCGAGAGGTCGAGGGCGACCAAATACGAGTCGTCCAACAACAAGGCTTTGCGCTTTTGGGAGCGCCCGTGCTCGTCTTGGTTGACGCCTTCGTCGGCGAATTGCTTGGTCTCGAGGCCGTGGGCTTGCAAGACCGGCTCGAGGGCGTCGGCCAGCGGCTTGGGCATCTCGCCCAGCAAGCCCCCGCCCGACTGGAGCAACGAGACCAGCGGTTGCTCGGGGTTGAGGTACATGGGCGGGTGGTGCCAGCCCTGTAGGGTGCTGGCATAGGCTTGCAGGATGTCCATGGCGGTGCTGTCGGGGTGGTCGGGCGTGCCCCTGAAGAACAGCGCCACGGTCGGGTGGTTGTAGCGCAGGGTCAGCGGGTGCTCATCGACGACCTGCAAGGTGGCGAACAGGCCGAGGCTGGTGCGTTGCTCCACCACCCCCAGCACGCGCACCAGATAGCGGTTGAGGTCGCGCAGGCCGCCGGTGGCGGGGTCTTCTTGGGTGGTGGCGATGACCAATTGGACGGTCTCGGGCACGGCGTCGAGCTGCGCCATCACCAACACCCCGTAATGGTTGTCGGGGGCGAGGTCGGCCAGCAGTTGGTCGCGTTTGGGCATGGGTGGGTGTCCTTATCGAGAGAAATGGGGTCAGTCGGGGCGGATGCGCGAGGCGAACCAATGCGGGACGGGGTGTTGGGCGGTTTGTAGGTCGGCCATGGCCGCCTCGACATCGTAGGGGATGGCGCGCAACTCGACCGTGACGCTATCGCCCTCGAAGGTGAACAGGCCGTATTGCGCGATGCCGGGCTGGTCGAACGACATGCCGATGCTGCCGACGTTAATCAGGTGCCAGCGCCCGACCTTGCGGTTCATCGGGCGGTGGGTGTGCCCGCCGATGCCCATGCGCCCCTCGCGGTCGAGCAGGTGGTCGGCGGCTTGCTCATCGGGGGTGTTGGGCAGCAAAAAAGCCTCGTCATCGCCCGGGATGCCGTGGTAGCCCAGCACCAGCCCATAGCCCTCGACATCCTTCATCAGGTCGCGGCGCAGGGTGGTCTTGAGGAAGTGGTAGCACTCCCAATCGAGTTGTTTGACGTTCCAGTTGAGGATGGTATCGCGGTCGGCGAGGTTTTGGGCGTGCTGGGCAAACTCGGCCTCGTCTTGGGGGAACGGCACGCGCAAGCGCTCGCCGTAGACCAAGTAGCGGTCGGTGTTGCCGCCAATCACGCGGAAGGTCTTGCCCTCGTCGGCCTCGGCCAGCGCTTTGATGCGCCGGACGCACTCGGCGGGGCGCGGGCCGAAGGCGGCCAAATCGCCCAAGCACCATGTCAAATCGACCGACCCGACTTTGGCGAGGTCGTCGAGCACGGTTTCGAGGGCGGTGAGATTGCCGTGGATGTCTGAGATGACCGCAAGGCGCATGGGGGGTGTGGGCTCCGGCAAATGGGCGACAGAAAAACGCCCCGTAAGTCTAGCACATCGCACGCCAGCCGTGCGATTAACGTTCGCTGACCGGACGGGTGCGTGCGGCGGGCGAAAGTGTGTTACACTCCCATCAGCGGTTTGGGCTGAATTCAGAAAGGTCTGGATGATGCGGAAATGGTTTTTGTTCTTGTTGGCCGTCATGGTGATGAGCGTGGGGGTGGTCACGACCAGCGCGCAAGACACCACGTATGTGGTGCGCTTCGGCGACACGCTCTACCGGATTTCGTTGCGCTTTGGGGTGTCGGTCTCCGACCTCGCCAGCGCCAATAATATACGCAATATCAACTTGATTTATGCTGGCCAGACCCTCCGCATCCCTAGCAGTGGCGGCGGCACCCCGCCCGCCACGCCGGTGCCGGGCGCGACCCAGCAACCGGGCGGCACCAGCAATTATGTGGTCGTGCGCGGCGACACGCTCGGGCGCATCGCGCAACGCTACGCTCGGGCGCATCGCGCAACGCTTCGGGACGACCGTGGCGGCCATCGCCCAAGCCAACGGCATCACCAACATCAACCTGATTTTCGTCGGGCAACGCCTGACCATCCCGGGTGGTGGGGGCGTGGTCATCGTCCCGACCCAGCCGGGCGGCGGGGGGCAACCGACGGCGGTGCCCGTCCCGACCACGGTAGGCGGCGGCGGCCTGAGCGGGTTTGCGCTGGGTGGGCATATCCTCGGCTATAGCTTCGTCGATCAGATGCGCGCTGCCCGCATGACGTGGGTCAAGCAACAAATCCGCTGGAACCGTGGCGACCCCGCCAGCATCACCCAAGGCGCGATTCAGGCGGCGCGTGACCGTGGTTTCAAGGTTTTGCTGTCGGTGGTCGGCTCCAAAGCTTCGCCAATTTCTTGGCGGGGGTGGCCGCGCTGGGCCCCGACGCCATCGAGGTCTGGAACGAGCCGAACATCGACCGCGAGTGGCCCAACGGCCAAGTGAACGGTGCGAATTATACGGCCATGCTGTCGGCGGCCTATTCGGCCATCAAGCGCGCCAACCCCAACGTGGTCGTCATCAGCGGCGCGCCGTCGCCGACCGGCTTCTTCGGTGGGCAGTGCCAGCCGGGCGGGTGCGACGATAACGTGTTCATCGCCCAAATGCGCAACGCGGGCGCGGCCAACTTCATGGATTGCGTGGGCGTGCACTACAACGAGGGCATCTTGCCCCCGACGGCCACCAGCGGCGACCCCCGTGGC
>JALONY010000230.1 GCA_025454715.1 Anaerolineae bacterium | reverse complement strand
GTGTGCACCGGATTGCGGTCTTCGTCAAAGCTGAACAGGCCGAGCGGGCTGGCAAAGTCGGTGATGGCGGCCAAGGCGTCGCGGATGGCGGCGGGCTCGGCGCTGTCGCCGCAACGGATGGCGGTGGCCATCAACCACGCGCCGGTATAGGCTTGCGCGGCGAATTGGTCGGGCTGGGCGTCCTCATAGGCGGCGGCATACGCCTCGGTGAAGGCGACGCTCAGGGCTTCGGGGCTGGCGATGTTCCACGCGGCACCGACGATGACGCCATCGCTGGCCTCACCGGCGTTGGTCAGGACGGCGGGGCTGTTGAGGCCGTTGCCGCCGATGATGGGGCCGGTGTAGCCTTGTTGGCGGGCTTGGACGATGATTTGGGTGGCCTCGGCGGCCAATGCCGAGACGACCAGCGCCTCGGGCGAGTCGGCCAGCAGGGTGGTGAGCTGGGCGCTGAAGTCCACATCGCCCTTGGCGAAGGTGGCCTCGGCGGTGATTTCGACCCCGTTGGCCTCCAGCGACTCGATGAACACGTCGTAGCCGCTGATGGTGAAGTCGTCATCATTGCCGTACAGCACCGCCACGCGGGTCAGGCCGAGGATTTCGGTGGCTTGGGCGATGGTGCCCGGGATGACGGACGACTCGGGCAGGGAGTTGCGGAAGACGAAATCGCCCATGTCGGTGATGCCTGCGGCGGTGTTGCTGACGCCCATGACCGGCACGCCGTTTTCTTGGGCGATGGGGTCGGCGCTGAAGGCCTCGGACGACAGCGTCGGGCCGAGCACGGCGACCACGCCGTCCTCTTCGACCAGCTTGGTCATGGCGGCGATGGCTTGCTCACGGTCACCCGCCGAGTCGGCGTAGATGACCTCGAGCGTGACGCCCTCGCCCAAGTAACCCGACTCGTTTATTTCGGCGATGGCGAGGTCAACGGCTTGGGTTTGCGGGATGCCGTAGACCGAAATATTACCGCTTTGCCCGAAAATCGCCCCGATGGTCACGGTCTCGGGCAGGTTGGCGGGGGTGGCGCACTCTTCCCAAAAGCCGATGCGAGGCGCTTCGTCCTCGGCGGCGTCTTGCGCCATGACCGACGGGACGGCCAAAGCCAGCAACGCTAAAACAACAAGAAAACGACGCATAGGTTTTATTTCTCCTCGTGTTACGAAAAGGCGGACACCGCTAAGTGTAGCGCCCGCCCGATGGGGGTGCAATACGGACGCAAGTCCAACCGCGTTAAGGTCAGCGGGTATTCATCTTCATGCGCTGCTCCACCCATTTGACGATGAGTGAGAGGGTGATGGTCAGGAAGAGGTAGATGACCGCGGCGGTAATCAAATAGGCTTGGTATTTGAAATTGGAGCCTGCGATGACCGAGGCCGTCTGCGTGACCTCGCGTTGGGCGAGCGTGACGCCGACCAACGCGGAGTCTTTGATCATCGACACCAAGTCGTTGCCGAGCGGGGGCAAGATGCGGCGGATGGCTTGGGGCAGGACGACGTGGCGCATGACCTGAAAGAAGCTGAGGCCGAGGGCGCGGGCGGCCTCGACTTGGCCTTTTTCGATCGATTGGATACCTGCGCGGAAAGTCTCGCTCATGAACGCGCCATAGGCCAGCGCGAGGCCGATGATGCCGACCTCGACCGAGGTGCCGCGAAACGGCAACTCGATACCGGCGGGGCGCAAAATTTCGGTGCGGATGTAGGGGATGAGGACGAACGCGGCCAACAGCAAGAACGTGACCATTGGGGTGCCGCGGATGATTTCGACGTAGACGGTGGCGAGGTGGTAGAGCGCGGTGCGGGCGATGCTGAACGGGATACCTGCGACCGTGCTGGCGGGCTTGGGCGGGCTGGAGCGGATCAGGCCGATGAGCAGGCCGATGACCAGCGCCACGGCGTAGCTGCCCAGCCCGATGACCAGCGTCAGCGGCACGGCGGCCATGAGCTGCCCGAACGCGGTCGAATAGTCGGGGTTGGAGTTGATGACGCTGCCGACCCAAATGCCCATGATGGCGAGAATGACGCCCCACCACGGGATGTTGTAGAGGCTGCGATAGAACCGCCATGCGCTGAAGCTCTTGGCGGCAGGCTCGGAGGGTGGGGGGGAGACGGACATGCTGGGCATCCCTGTGGGGGTGAACAATGAACGAAAGGTGCCGAAAAAGGGTATCAAGACACACGGGGCGTTGAGACGAGTCAGCGCCCCGTGTGGGGAGACCTATGGGGTTAGGCGTGCGTTACTCGCTGACGCCCGCGAACCACTTGTTGTTGATGCTGTCGAGCGTGCCGTCGATGGTCATCTCGGCCAGCGCGAGGTTGAAGGGCACGACCAACTCGGAACCCTTGGAGAAGATGAAGCCGAGCTCTTCTTGGCTGGTGAGCGCCTCGGGCAGCATCTTGATTTGGTCGGCGTTGACGCCGACATAGCCTTGACCGGCCACATCGTCCATCACCACGGCGTCGATGTCACCGGCAATCAGGGCTTGCACGGCGATCGAGAAGCTGTCGAAGCCTTGCAGACGACCGGAGTCCGCGCCGACCAGCTCCTCGGCCACGAAGTAGTTGGTGGTGCCGGGTTGCGAGCCGACCAGCAAGGCGCTATCGGCCACGAAGCCCTCGACGGTGTCGAAGCGGGTTTCGTCGGCGCGCACCAGCAGGCGCTGCACCAGCGAGACGTAGGGCACCGAGAAATCGACGATTTCCTTGCGGTCTTCCTTGATGGTGATGCCGTCGGCGGCCATGTCGTACTCGCCGTTGCCGACCGCGATAATCATGCCGTCCCACGCGGTCTCGATGTACTCGGGGGTGCAGTTCAGGCGGACGCAAATCTCACCGACCGCGTCGTAGTCCCAGCCCACGGTGTTGCCGTCGGCATCGATGAAGTTGAACGGGGGATAGCCGTTCTCGATGGCGACCGTCACGGTCGCGCCGCCGAGGTCGGGCAGGGCGGTGCCGGTGAACCACTTGTTGTTGAAGTATTGCAGGGTGAACTCGGCTTCCATTTGGTTGAGGGCGGCGTCGAACGCGGCCACCAGCTCGGAGCCCTTGGGGAAGATGAAGCCGAGTTCTTCTTCGGCGGTCAGCGGCTCGCCCAGCAACGCGATCAATTCGGCTTGTTCACCGACGTAACCTTGACCGGCCACGTCGTCCATCACCACCGCGTCCACGTCACCGGCAATCAGGGCTTGCACGGCAATCGGGAAGGTGTCGAAACCGAGCAAGCGCGCCTCGCCGACCAGCTCCTCGGCCACGAAGTAGTTGGTGGTGCCGGGCTGCACGCCGACGGCGAAGTCACCGGCCACGAATTCCTCGACGGTGGTGAAGCGGTCTTCACCGGCGCGCACGATCAGGCGCTGCACCAGCGACACGTACCCCCGCGAGAAATCGACGACTTCCTTGCGGTCGTCCTTGATGGTGATGCCGTCGGCGGCCATGTCGAACTCGCCATTGCTGACGGCCAAAATCATGCCGTCCCACGCGGTCTCGACATATTCGGGCACGCAGTTGAGCAACTGACCGCAGATGTAGTTGAGGACATCATAGTCCCAACCGACCGGATTGCCGTTTTCATCGAGGAAGTTGAACGGCTTGTAGGCGTTCTCGACCGCGATGGTGATGGTGCGTCCGCCGAGGTCGGGCAAGCCCCCTGCGGCCTCGTCTTGGGCGGCGGCCAAGCTGGTCAGTGCCAGCAAGGCGGCCATGAGCATCGAAATCAACAGTTTACGCATAGCGGGAAACCTCTCTTGTCTGGTGTTGATGCCGACGGTTTTTTACCGTGGCTTAACGTGCGCCCAGAGTGTAACCCGCTCATGCCTGAGCGTCAAATGATTTCACGCGGGGGCAAGCTGAGATTCCGCTAAGTTGAGGGCTTGCAGGCTGACCTCCCACAGGCGGCGGGCGTCGTCGCGGTCAAGCGCGGCGGGGGCGGGTTGTGCCTCTTTGCGGTTGGCGAAGTATTTGCCGGTCACGGTCGCCAGCTCTGGGGCGGTGGCGACGTAAAGCGAGGTCTTGGCACCGTCCTCGGGCTTGGGCATGACGGCCAGATAGACGCGGTGCATCCACTTGGGCA
>JALONY010000229.1 GCA_025454715.1 Anaerolineae bacterium | reverse complement strand
CCGGGCAAGCCCAGCAAGGCATACATCCCGCCCGCCTTGCCGAGGTCGTCGATGGTCAGGGTCGGGAGGTTGTAGGGCTGATAAATCCACGGGACATCGTGCGGGCGCGGCACCACCCGAAAAATGTTGCGGTCGAGGTCATCATCGGGCGGGGCGGCAAACGGCGCGGGCGCGAGGAAGCGCGGCTCAATCGCGATTTTGGACAGCGCGACTTTCTCGCCAGCAAGGTGCGAGCGCTCCGCCTCACGCGCCAATTCCGTCACATAACGCCCTTCGGCGCTGATGCCCTCACGTCGTCGCGGGTGCGCCCCAGCACCCCGCGCATCTGGTAGAGGATGAACGCAGACGCCCACCCCGCCGCCAGACCGATGCCGAAATCTCGGAAGCTGAAATTGTCCGCCATAGGCCGCTATCCTCCCTGTGTCCCCCTGATGATAACGCGAAACGGCGCAGACTGCGACGGTCTGCGCCGTAATGGTGCGTATGCGCGGGGTGGGCGCGGTTTTATTGCGCGGCGGGCGCGGCCTCTTCGGTGTCCAGCGCTTGCAGGCTACCCTCGCGGGCTTGCAGCCAATGGATGGCGCTCATGGCCGCGCTCACGCCCTGCCCGACCGAGGTGGCCACTTGGCGCCACTGCTCATCCTGAATTTCACCGGCGGCGAACACGCCATCGATGTTGGTGCGGTACAGGTCGTCGGTGATGACGTAACCGGCGTCATTGGTGGCCAATTGGCCGCCGAACACCGCGCTATTGGGGGTGTGGCCGATGAAGATGAACACGCCTTGGGTCGGTTTGTCGGTCACCTCGCCGGTCACGAGGTTCTTCAGCTTGACGCCGCTCACCACCCCATCGGCAGCCGCGTCGATGCTCTCGACCACGCTGTTCCAGATGAAGCTGATTTTCGGGTTGTCGAAGGCGCGCTTTTGCAACGCCACACCGGCGCGCAGGCTGTCGCGGCGGTGGATAATCTCGACCTTGGTGGCGAACTTGGTCAGGAACAGCGCCTCCTCGATGGCGCTATCGCCGCCGCCGACCACCACGATTTCCTTGCCACGGAAGAAGAAGCCGTCGCAGGTGCCGCAATAGCTCACACCGCGCCCGACGCCGGTATCTTCACCCGGCACGTTCAATTTGCGCGGGTTGGCGCCAATCGTCACGATGACCGAGTCGGCCAAGTAGGTCGTGTCGGTCGTCTTGACCGTGAACGGCGTGCCGGTGCTGAAATCGACCGAGTGCACGAGGTCATACACGATGCGCGTGCCGAAGTGCTCGGCCTGCTCCTTGAAGCGCTCGACCAAATCGGTGCCGCTGACGCCGCCGAACACGCCCGGGTAATTCTCGATGTCGTGGGTCAGGCCGAGCTGACCGCCGAGCGTGTCGCCCGCGATCATGACCGGGTTGAGCTGGGCGCGGGCGGCATAGACCGCCGCCGCGAAACCGGCGGGGCCACTGCCGATGATGACCATACGTTCACGTTTGATGTTCGCCATACCGATAAACTCCTGTGCAGATGATGGGGGACGGGTAGTAGATGAGACGGGGCAACTCAGCCGCCACGGGCGGCGCGTTCGGCCTTTAGGATGGCCACCAACGCCTCGAACTCTTCACGGCAATCCTTCCAACATCGGATGTGCTGCTCGAATTCGGGCATGATGTCCTCCAGCCGTTCGCCGTTGGCGACGCGCTCGGCCATACGCGAGATTTGCTCGCATTCGTCGGTGCAATCCATGTGGACGCATTCGTCGTCCAACGGTTGCGACAGCACGAAATCGAGCAGGCGGCTGTGGTCGTCGTCTTGGGGTGGGGGTGGGGTGCTCATGGCGCGGTTCCTGTGTCGCTCTTATCCACTCTGACAGAGGGTCAACGGCGGGTCTTACCGGTTATTTTAGCGTTGAAACAGGTTCAGCACATAATCGACCGACAAGCCGTCGGCGTCCAGCGCGGACTTGAGCTTGCGGCGGGCGTCGTGCAGCAATTTGTACAGCGCGTTGCGGTTGGTGCCCAGTTGGTCGGCCACCACGTCCATCGGCACGCCGCGCAAGGCCACCGCCTCGATCGCCTTATATTGTCGGTCGGTCAGCGACTCCGACAGCAAGGCCATCACCCGCCCGAGGGTGTCGGCGCGCTCGGCGGCGCGCTCTGGGCTGGGCGGCGCTTCGCTGATTAGGCTGGCCTCGGCGGGCAAGGTCTCGCCCTCGGCGGTCAGGTTGTCGAGGCTGAAATCGCGGTAGCGGGCGCGCCGCAGTTCCGAGATGGCGATGCGCGTGGCGATGCGGTTGGCCCACGTGGTGAATTGGCTTTCGCCGCGGAAGTAGCTCAGGTTGTTCAGCACGCGCATCACGGTATCCTGCGCGAGGTCTTCGGCCATCTGCTGAAGCTCTTGGGTCGGGGCGTCGCGCAGGTCGCTGCGCTCTTGGCTGAGGTAGTAATAGATGCTGCGCTGCACCTTCGCCCGCAAATCCGCCAGCGCTTCGGGCTGGCGTGGGTTGTCGGGCTGGAGGTCGGTCAGCCAGTCTTCATTGGTGCGCTCGTTCGGGCGCTCGGTCATGCGTCCCCCATCGGTGTGGTCAGGGCGGCCAGCGTCCGGCGATTATACCAAACATTTCATGTGCGACGGATGAGGGCGGTCGTCCTCATCCCCCCGCCCCCCACACGCCCCGTAGGGACGCGGACAACGCGGGCGTTGTCCCTACAGCGTCCGTCCGCCCCGCACGTCCGTAGGGGTGCAGCGTGCTGCACCCGCCACCCCGCCAACGCCCCAATATCCCGCCAGACGCTACAAAGAAGAGCAAGCCCACAAGGGGTTGCCTGTTGGGCGTCCGACGGGTCTCGTAGGCCACAAAACCTTTTATGAAAATATAACGGACAGCCCTGCACGACACGCTCCACGGCGACCAAACCCAGTAGAATCAAATTTACACTCAGGTCGAGTGCTGCCACATGGGTAAAGTATGCCAGTTTTCAGGGAATCCCATTTTATCGATGGGAACGTCTGGAAAGCGTGCTAGAAGTCCACTGACCTCAACATACCACTGATGGGACGGGTTGATGATGTTCAGTAGATACTGAATGATCGTCATTACCGAGAAGATTTGTGTTTCGGAAAATTTTACGGCATGAAATTCGGGACGATTTTTGTAATTGGGCAGTTTAGGTCTGATTGCAAGCGTTCTGTTCCAGAGCCGCACATGGTGTGCACAACAGTTTCTGATGTAATTCAGAGAGCGCAACCAAGATATCATGACTGTATCATCTATCTGGTAAGGTCTAAAAAATTCCCGTTTATCTATGGCTTGAAGTCCTTCAATCATTGTAACTATATCCCCAAAACTGGTGATTTCCACCACCATCCAAAGAGGTAGGTGAGGTTCGGAGTAAGTGTTTCGAAAATGCTTTATAAATTCCTCTTTACTGCGATCAGAAGCTTCTTGAATGTTTTTCAATAAATTTTTATGTTTTTCAGCACTCATTTTAAAATTTCTTGTTTCAGCGTAGCCGAAAGCCCCATATCGTAACGTAAAAAACTCGACGAAACGCGCCCTAAGGAGCGCGATTTCCAAGGTCGTAATCGCATCAAAAAGCATCGCCCTTAAGGCTTGATCGAATTCATATAACATCCGAACATCCGAAAAGTGGGTGTTTGCCTGAAAGTGGTCTGAGCCTACTTGGCGAAACGGGTAGAGATAGGTCGTAAATCGATAATAATTCACTCGTTGAAGAAACTCGACGAGTATGCTTCTGTCGGCTATCAAACCCCGTTTCAACAAAATGTCTGCTTGAGCTGTAAAAGAAAGGGGTGGTTTAGTGTAGGGTTTATTGTTGTCATTCATGAAAAGGCCTCATATAACAAAAACCCACCAGATTTGAGCATATCTTTCGACAGAGGCTTGGTGGGTATAGTAACGTAATTATATATTTGTATATTCATACGAGTCAACATGATGTGACAACTTTCTCATTTTAGGTCTATCTTACCGTAGCCCCATACAGCGCCCGCCCCCTCTCGCCCGCGCACCCCCCGCGTGGTATAGTCTGATGACACCTAAGGATGCCCGACCCTCAAAGGATTTTTTGCTTATGACCACCCCGATTACCCTCGTCACCGGCTCGATGGGCTGCCTCGGCGCGTGGGCGCTGGCACACCTCGCCCGCCGCAACGAGCGCGCCATCAGCTTCGACCTCAGCACCGACCGCAGCCGCCTCAATTTGCTGCTCACCCCCGATGAGCAAGCCGCCATCACCTTCATCACCCGCCGTGGCCGACCACGGCGTCACGCGCATCATCCACCTCGCCGCGCTCCAAGTCCCGTTTTGCCGCGCCAACCCCGTTTTGGGCGCGCAGGTCAACGTAACCGGCACCATCAACGTGTTCGAGGCCGCCAAACACGCCGGCCTGACCCATCTGGCCTACGCCTCCAGCATCGCGGTCTACGGCGCGCCGCCCGATTACCCCACGGGCTTGATCGCCCACGACGCGCCGCACCTGCCGCGCACCCTGTACGGCGTCTATAAGGTGGCCAACGAGGGCGCGGCCAAGGTGTACTGGCAGGAGCACGGCCTCGCCAGCATCGCCCTGCGCCCGCACACCGTCTACGGCTTGGGGCGTGACCAAGGCCTGACCAGCGACCCGACCAAGGCGATGCTGGCGGCAGCGGCGGGCGTGCCCTACACCATCAACTTCGGCAGCCGCGTGGATGCTGGCGGCAGCGGCGGGCGTGCCCTACACCATCAACTTCGGCAGCCGCGTGCAGATGCAACACGCCTCGGATGTCGCGCTCCAGTTCATCGACGCCGCCGCGCAACCGGTGCAGGGCGCGCTGGCCTTCAGCCTCGGCACGCCGCCGGTCTCGATGGCCGAGGTGATTGGGCACATCCGCGCCGCCCGCCCCGACGCCCAGCTCAGCCACACCGATAAGGCGCTACCGTTCCCCGAGGGGTTCGATGACAGCGCCTTGCGCGCCCACGCCCAGACGGTGTACGAGACCCCGCTGGCCGACGGCATCGCCCAGACCGTGCGCGCCTTCGAGCGC
>JALONY010000228.1 GCA_025454715.1 Anaerolineae bacterium | reverse complement strand
CGGCAACATCGCGCCGGTAGACCTCGCGCAGGCCAGCATCGGCCCCGGGATGGCGGTCTACTCGCGTTACGGCAAAATCTTGGAGGCCGACGGCACCCCCTTGACCGTCCGCGACGCCCTGTACCTGATCAACCAAGAACTGGACTCCTACTTGGAAGAGCAGGACGGTGCCCTCGACGCCGAGACGCGCTTCGCGGTGGCGTGGTTCAAGCAATTCAAGTTTGCCGACGGGGCATTTGGCGATGCCGACACGCTGGCACGCGCCAAGAACACCAGCGTCAATGGTGTGGAGCAGGCCGGTTTGGTGATGTCTGGGAGCGGCAAGGTGCGGCTGATTTACCACGGTTCCTACGACCCCAGCCAGTCGTGGGATCCGGCGCTGGATAAGCGCCCGACCGTGTGGGAGGCGACGCACCACCTCATCAGTCGGTTGGAGCACGGCGGCGAGGGCGGCGCGGCCAAGCTGTTGAACGGCCTGCCGCCCGAGATGGGCGACGCGGCGCGTGCCTTGGCCTACCGCCTGTACAACATTTGCGAGCGCAAGGGCTGGGCAGACCACGCCCGCGATTACAACGGCTTGGTGGTGCAGTGGTCGGCCATCAGCGACGAGGCGGCACGCCTGCGCGCCAGCGATGCGGGCGAGCAACTGGGTTTGTTATAAGACCGACGGCAGACGACATCAAGAAGCGAAGAGGGGCATAGGCGATGGCAAAATCGAATTATGAGCGGGTCGGCGAGGTCTTGCAGGCGTTGAAGGACGGCCTAGCGCCGTTCGTCGTGCGCGAGATGGCGCGGGTCTTCGGGGCTGGGGTAATTGGTGAAATCAACCAAGCGCTCACGTCGGGGGTCTATGGCGGGCTGGCCAGCACCACCATCGAGGGGGCGGTGCGCGAGCTGGACGCCCAAAGCTGCCTGAACCTGATTCAGCGACGCTGGGCGCAGGTCTTTCAGGCCAAGCTGGGCAATTCGGAGCGTGGGTATTGCAACATCCTGACCGATGCGCGCAACAACTGGGCACACCAGCGCCCGTTCACCAATGACGACGCTTACGAGGCCGCCGATAACGCACGGCGTTTGCTAGAAAGCGTGGGGGCGCCCCAGCAAGCCGACATCTGCGCCAGCATCGCCCGCGAGCTGTTGCGCTTGCGCTTCGACGCCGAGCAAAAACAAGCCCAGAAACCGGCACAGCCGAGCATGATTGATGCACCGCCCACCACCAAGTCTGGGCTTTCGCCGTGGCGGTTGGTGGTCGAGCCCCACCCGAGCGTGGCGACCGGCGAGTATGCCAAGGCCGAGTTCGCGGCAGACCTCGCCCAAGTCGTCAGCGGGCGCGCCGACCCCGAGTACAAAGACCCCAAGGAATTCTTCCGCCGCACCTACCTGACCGAGGGGTTGGTCGAGTTGTTGGCCAACGGTTTGCGCCGCCTGAGCGGCAAGGGTGGCGATCCGGTCATCCAGCTTCAGACCAGCTTCGGGGGCGGCAAGACCCACTCGATGTTGGCGATGTACCACCTGTTCAGCGGCGAGATTCGTTTGTCCGAAATCCCCGGGGGCGAGGCGATCGTCGCCCGCGTGCCGGACATCGACCATCATTTGCAAGCCCACCGTGCGGTCATCGTCGGCACGGCCTTCGACCCCGCCAAACCCCGTATTTACCGCCAATGCACCACCCACACGTTGTGGGGCGAAATCGCCTATCAGCTCGGCGGCCTCGAGGGGTACCGGCTGGTCGAAAACGCCGACCTGAACGGGGTCAGCCCGGGCGCCGACACCTTGGTCGAGTTGCTGGAGCAGTATGGGCCAGCGCTGGTCATCATCGATGAGCTGGTGGCGTTCGCCCGCAACATCTATCAGGCTGGCAAGCTCCCGAGCGGCACGTTCGAGGCGTTGCTGACGTTCATGCAAGCCCTCACCGAGGCGGTCAAACGCAGCAGTGATGCCTTGTTGCTCATCTCCATCCCGCAAAGCGATATGGAAATCGGGGGTGAGGGTGGGCACATCACGCTCGAAATGCTGACCAAGACCATCGGGCGCCTCGAGACCATCTGGAAGCCGGTCACGGCCAACGAGGCCTACGAAATCGTCCGCCGCCGCCTGTTCTCCGACAGCTTGGACTATGCCTCACGCGACGCGGTGCTGAACGCCTTTCGCGATATGTATCGCCAAAATCCCTCGGAATATCCGTCGGGGGTCTCGGAAAGCGACTACATCGCCCGGATGAAGGCGGCCTATCCGATCCACCCCGAATTGTTCGAGCGGTTGTACGAAGATTGGTCAACGCTCGACCGCTTTCAGCGCACCCGTGGCATCCTGCGGTTCATGTCGGGGGTCATCCATCGCCTATGGCAAGACAACGACAGCGGCTTGCTGATTATGCCGTGTTCGGTGCCGTTATGGACGCCGTCGGTGCGAAACGAGATCGTGCGTTACCTGCCCGAAAATTGGCCTGCCATCGTCGATACCGACATCGACGGGCAACACTCCAAGCCGTATGAGCTGGACAAGAACACCCCGAGCCTGATGCGGCATAGCGCGGCGCGGCGTGTCTCGCGCACCATCTTCATCGGCAGCGCGCCCTCGGTGGCCGCACAAAGTGTGCGCGGCCTAGAAGAGACGCGGATACGGCTGGGAACCGTGCAGCCCGGTGAGCCCAGCGCGGTGTTTGGCGACGCCCTGCGCCGGATGACCAACCAATCGGCCTACCTCTACTCGGAAGGGACGCGCTACTGGTACGACACCCGCCCCACCGTCAACCGGCTGGCGCAAGACCGTGCGATGGCCATCGAGAAAGAGGCCATCATCGAGGAACAAACCCGCCTGCTTCGGGCGACCATCCCCAGCAATAACATCCATATCGCGCCCAAGTCTTCGGGGGATGTCGTCGATGAACCCCGAACCCGTTGGGTCGTGTTAGCGCCCCACCAAACGCACAACAAAACCCAAGACTCCGACGCCATGAAGATGGCGCGGGACATCCTAGAAAATCGCGACAACGCGCCGCGCCTCTATCGCAACATGCTGGTCTTCATCGCGCCCGACTCGGCATCACAGGCCGAGTGGGATACCGTCGTGAGAGAGTATTTGGCGTGGAAATCGATCGGTGAGGACGAGAGCCTCAACCTCGATGCCCAGCAACGCCGACAGGTCGATAACAACCTCCAACAAAAACAACGCGCCGTCAAAGAGCGGCTCCAGCACACCTATTGTTGGCTGATCGTGCCAAACCAGCCGGAACCACTGACGCGAGTCGAATTGAGTGCCAGCCGCATCACCTTCAGTGAGGATCCGCTTCACGAGCGCATCCGCCGCAAGCTGCGCGCCGATGAACTGGTCATCGACGCATGGTCACCCGATTTTCTCTTGCAAGAGCTGGACAAGTATCTCTGGGCCGATGCCGCGCATCTGAGCGTCAAGAAATTGTGGGAGTATCTGGCGAGTTATTGTTATCTGCCACGCCTCAGCAATGACAGCGTCTTGCAAAAGACGGTCAAAGAGGGTGCCTCGCGCCCCGATGCACCGTTTGGGTATGCGACGCGGGTCGATGGAGACGGGGTCTATCACGGCCTCAAGCTCGGCCAGCCCGTCACGGAGGTCTACTTGGACGGCAACGCGGTCGTGGTGCGTCGTGAGAGGGCCGAAGCGCAGCAGCAGGCAGAGGCACCGGCAGAAACGCCCCACGCACATCCGCCCTCACCCCGTGGCGAGCGCTCTGCCTCGTCGGGTGAAGGAGACACCCCACCGACCAGTGCCAGCCCCAAGCGTAAAACGCGCTATTATGGCACGGTCACCCTCGACCCAGAGCGCATCAATCGGGATGTCAACGCGATCGCCAGCGAAATTCTCGAACATCTCGCACGGCATCGCGGTGTGCGCATGAGCATCACACTCGAGATCAACATCACGCGCATCATCGAGACGGCCACACACCACCCCTAATCAGCCCATCATGCCCCCCAAAACCCCCGCAGGGACGCACCACATCCGATACGGCACGTCCTCCGTCACGTTCGACCTGTTGTATTCCACGCGCAAGACGCTGGCCATCCACGTCCACCCAGACCGCACCATCACGGTCGATGCGCCGACCGGCACCCCCATCGAGCGCGTCCGCGAGGTCGTGCACCAAAAAGCGGCGTGGGTGCTGCGCAAGCTGCGCGAGTTCGAGACCTATCAGCACCCCCACACCCCGCCG
>JALONY010000227.1 GCA_025454715.1 Anaerolineae bacterium | reverse complement strand
GCTTTCGACACCACCGACCCGATCGAGGTGCAGTATACCGGCAAACTCGATATCCCCAGCGAGGTGCGCCTCGCCAAGCCGCCCCGCCTGCCGCGCAAGCCCATCCCCACCGACGAGGCCGCCGATTTGCTGTACGGGCTGGCCGCATCGGTCGATACCATCCGCGGGGTCGGTGCCAAACAAGCCGAGGTGCTGGCCAAGCTGGGCATCAAGACGATCGAAGATTTGATTTTCTTCTTGCCCCGCCGCTATGACGATTACACCCGCCTTCAGCCCATCGCCCGCCTCCAGCCCCGCACCTCCGCCACCGTCATCGCCACGGTGCGCCGCGCCGAGGTGCGCGTGTTTCGTGGGGGGCGCAAAGACCTTCAGGTCGAGTTCAGCGACGGCACCGGCACGCTCATGGCCACCTTTTTTGGGCAACATTACCTGACGCGCACCTTTCAGCCCAATAGCCAGTTCGTGCTGCACGGCACGTTCGGGGTCTATCAAGGGCGCTTGCAGCTCACCAACCCCGATTGGGAGCACATCGACCCAGAGCACCTACGCACCCCGGGCATCGTCCCCATTTACCGCCTGACCGAGGGCTTGTCGGGGCGCACCATGCGCCGCCTGATGCGTGAGGCCATCGCCTATTGGGCAGACCGCATCCCCGATTACGTGCCCGCCTCGGTGCTTGACCGTACCGAGCTGGCCGACCTCGGCTGGGCCATCAAACAACTGCACTTCCCCGACGGGCACGACCACCTCGAGCACGCCCGCCAGCGCCGCGCCTTCGATCAGCTCATCCTGCTGCAATTGGCCGTGCTCCGCAATCGCCGCGCCGTCCTCGCCCAGCCCAGCACCCCTCTGCCGGTCACCGATGAGTTCCTCGAGCCGTTCTTGGCGCAGGTCTTCCCTTACCCCCTGACCGGCGCACAACAGCGCGCCATCGCCGACATCCGCCGTGACGTGGCCTCGACCAGCCCGATGAACCGCCTGCTTCAAGGCGATGTGGGCGCGGGCAAGACCGCCGTGGCCGTCGCCGCGCTGGGCATGGCCTTCTCGCAAGGCAAGCAAAGCGCCCTGATGGCGCCCACCAGCATCCTCGCCGAGCAACATTACCGCGGCTTGTCGCGCTTGCTGGCCAACACCCCGGGCGAGCGTAAGCCGGTGGTCGCCTTGCTCACCAGCGCCATCCCCAGCAAAGACCGCGAGCAGGTTTTGGCGGGCTTGGCCGACGGCAGCATCGACATCGTGGTCGGCACCCACGCCATCCTGCAAGACCCCGTGCAGTTCCGTGACCTCGCCGTGGTCGTCATCGACGAACAACACCGCTTCGGCGTCGGGCAACGCGCCGTGTTGCGCGCCAAGGGCAGCAACCCGCACGTCTTGGTCATGACCGCCACGCCCATCCCGCGCACGCTGGCGCTCACCCTGTACGCCGACCTCGACCTGTCCATCCTCGATGAGATGCCGCCCGGGCGCACCCCCATCAAGACCGTCATCTTGCAAGAGGCCGAGCGCGAGAAGCTCTACCGGTTCGTCACAGACCAGCTCAACGAAGGCCGCCAAGCCTTCTTCATCCACCCGCTGGTCGAGGCGTCGGAGACCAGCGAGGCCGCCTCGGCGGTCGAGGCCACCGAAAAGCTGGCCAAAATCTTCAACCGCCACCGCGTCGAACTGCTGCACGGCAAGATGCGCCCCGCCGAAAAAGACGAGGTCATGGCGCGTTTTGGCCGTGGCGAGAGCGACGTGCTGGCGACCACCTCGGTGGCCGAGGTCGGCGTCGATGTGCCTAACGCCTCGGTCATGGTCATCGAAGGTGCCAACCGGTTCGGGCTTGCCCAGCTTCACCAATTCAGAGGGCGGGTTGGGCGCGGCAAGCACGCCTCGTATTGCTTCTTGTTGCCCGAAGAGACCACCACCCCCGAGGCCATGCAACGCCTCAAGGCGATGGAACAAACCACCGACGGCTTCAAGCTGGCCGAGCTGGACTGGCGTCAGCGCGGCGCGGGCGATTTGGTCGGGACGCGCCAAAGCGGCGGCAACCCGCTCCAGCTGGCCGAGGCCATGATGCCCTCGCTGGTCGAGCTGGCACAGCGCGAAGCGCGCACCTTGTTCGCCGAAGACCCCAACCTCGCCCTGCACGAGCACGACTTGTTGGCGCAGCGCGTCAATATGCTGTATAACCCAGACAGCGACCTGAGCTGACGTTTTGCACCGCCTACCCCACGAAAGAGGTTTTGCCATGGCTCGCACCGTGGTCTATCCCGGGTCACTCGACCCGATCCACAACGGGCATATCGACATCGCCGTGCGCGCCGCCCGCCTGTTCGACCGCGTCATCGTCGCGATTTACGACCTGCCCAAGAAGCGCCTGCTGTTCGATGTCGAGGAGCGCCTGAGCATGGCGCGCATCGCGCTGGCCGATTATCCCAACATCGAAGTTGCGAAATTTTCCGGCCTGCTAGTAAACTATGTGCAGAGCGTTGGGGCGATGGCTGTGGTACGTGGCTTGCGGGTGTTCTCGGACTTCGAGTTCGAGTTTCGCATGGGGGTCGCCAACAAGAAGCTGGCACCCAACGTCGAAACCGTCGCCATCATGGCCGACGAGCGGCACCTCCACATCAGTTCCAGCACCGTGCGCGAAATCGCCGAGCTGGGGGGCGATGTGTCCTCGATGGTGCCCGCGTTCGTGGACGAGGCACTCAAGCGCCGCTTCGAGGAGCGCCACGCCGCCCAAACCGGCGTAGACTACACCATTAGCATCCGCGATTAACGACCGTTTTCTCTGGCATTTTTGGGTGAGGGGGCAAAGTACCAATGGATATCCTACAACTTGTAGACCGGCTAGAAGACCTGATTGACGAGGGTCGGCACGTCCCGTTCAGCAAATTCACGATGATTGACGAGGAGCGCGCCCTCGCCATCCTCGACCAAATGCGTATCTCGATCCCCGAGGAGATCGTGAAGGCCACCACCATCCTGCAAGAGCGCAACCGCATCATGGAGCGCGCCAACGAAGAGGCCGCCCGCGTGCTGCAAGAATCGCGCAAGAAGTCGGATGAACTGTTGGAGCAAGACACCTCGGTACAGGCCGCGCAAGGCCGCGCCCGCGAGGTCATCGACCGCGCCAAGCGCGACGCCGAGCAAATCATGACCGAGGCCGACCGTTACGTGGCCGACACCCTGCGCGACCTCGAGAAGCGCCTCCAGCGCATCGTTGGCGAGGTACGCAACGGCATCGCCGAGGTCGAGACCCCGGGCGATCAGATCGTCGCCCAATACGACCCGACCAAAGCGCCCAAGGTCTTGGTGCCCCAAGAGCAAGACGTGGACATCACCGCCTGAGCTCGCGGGATATACGTTCCCCCTACGCCCGTCCCGCACGGCATTGAGCCACCCGCCCCGTCTTGTATAATGCGGGGCGTTTCCGATTCGCCTACCCCACGGAGGTCGGCATGAGCAGCACACCGCCGCCATCCCCACACGATACCCAACCCATCCGCCGCGTCACGGTCGAGGCCACCCCATCGCCCGATACACAGCCCAATATGCCCGCCGTCCCCGACCCAGAGGCCGAAGGGCAACGCAGCGGCATGGGGTGCGGCATGTTGGTGCTGATGGGCGTGGTGCTGGGCGTGTTCGGCGTCGCCATCGTCGGCCTCTCGGCGGGCGCAGGTTGGACGAACGGGCAGCGCGCCGCCCGCGCCACCGCCGCCGCCACCCTCCAGCAAGGCAACGATGCCCAAATCAGCGCGGTCTCCAACGACATCGCCCAAGGCAATCTCGGCCTCGCCGAGGCGCGCATCCGTTACCTCGCCACCAATGCCCCCAGCCTGCCCCAGTTGCCCGCCCTCTTGCAGACCGGCACCGCGTTGGCCATCCAGATGATACCGACCGCCACCGCCACCCCGACCATCACCCCCACGGCCACCGCCACGCCCGAGGCGACCGCGACCGCCAGCCTCACCCCCACCTTGTCCGACCCGTTCAACCTCGCCGACCGGCTCAACCGCGCCCGCAGCGAGGTCGCCTTGGCGCAATGGCAAAACGCCATCGACGAGTTGGATGTCATCCTGTCGCTCGACCCCAATTACGAGGTCGTGACCGTCCGCAATCTG
>JALONY010000226.1 GCA_025454715.1 Anaerolineae bacterium | reverse complement strand
GCCCAGTTTGCGCTTTTGTCGTGGATTATCGCACCGCCGCGCCTATAATCAAACATGAACACCCCAACCCACAGGAGTCGTATGAACCTCCCGACGCTCATCGTCCTCGCCGGTGGCGCATCCTCGCGGATGTGGCCGCTGCGCGAAAAGTCCTTGTTGCGCTTCGGCGCACACCCGCTGTTGGTCGAGCAGCTCCGGCGCTATCAAGCGTTGGGCTTCCGCGAGGCCGTGCTGGTCGGCAGCCCCGACAACGCCGACCACTTGCGCGCCCTGACCCAAGACCTCGACGGCCTGCGCGTGACGGTGGCCGTGCAGCCCGCCCCCAACGGCATGGGCGACGCCCTGCTGCACGCCGCGCCCGCCCTGCCCCAATCGGGCAACCGCGCCATCTACATCACGCAGGTGCACGACGTAACCGACCCCGCCCTGCACGAGCGCGTGTTGGCCGCCTATCAAGCCGACCCGTCCGCCTCATATTTGGCCGGGGTCGAGCGCGCCGAGTATTTTCCGGGCGGCTATTTGGTGGTCGATGCCGATGACCGCATCAGCGGCATCGTCGAGAAGCCCGGGGCGGACAACCGCCCGTCCAACCTCGTCAACCTCGTCGCGCACGTGCACCACGACGCGCCGCGCCTGCTGGCCGAAATCGAGCGCCAATACGCGCTGGCCGCCCAGCCCGACGACCATTACGAGCGCGCCATGGACGTGCTGATGAAGGCGGACACCTTTCGGGTGGTGCGCTACGGCGGGGCGTGGCACGCCCTCAAATACCCGTGGCACGTCTTGGAGCTGATGGACTACTTCCTCGGCCAAATCACCGGCCAGACCATCGACCCGACCGCCTACATCCACCCCAACGCCAGCGTGAGCGGCAACGTGATCATCGAGGCGGGCGCAAAAATTTTCGCAGGGGCGGCGGTGGCCGGCCCCGCCTACATCGGGAAGGGCGTCATCGTCGGCAACAACGCGCTGGTGCGCGCCTCGATGGTGCTCGATAAGGCCGAGGTCGGCTTCACGACCGAGGTGGCGCGCAGTTACGTCGGGGAGCGGTGCGCCTTGCACGCCTGCCGCGTGCTCGATAGCGTGTTCGCCAACGGGGTCAACTTCTCGGCGGGCTGCACCACCGCCAACCTGCGGATGGACAAGCAACCCGTGCCGATGCGCGTGAAAGGCCAAAAGCTGGACACGGGGCGCGGCAAGCTGGGCGCGGTGGTCGGTGCAGACGCCTTCTTGAGCGTGGATGTGATGACCATGCCCGGCGTCAAAATCGGCGAGGGCGCGCAAATCGGGCCCGGCACGCACGTCCATCACGACGTGCTCGACCGGCAACGGGTGTTCGTGCGGCAAATGGTGGAGGTGCGCGATGCGGACGAAGCTTAGCCTCGTGGTGGTGCTGGTGGGCGTGTTGTCGGGGGTGTGGGCGTCCGCCCAGCCCGACCCGTCCCGCTTGTCCGACTATCAACCGACCGAGGCCGACCTCGCCTATGATACGCGCTTCCGGCGGCAGGTCTTGGACGTATACCTGCCGACCAGCGACGCCCGCACCACCCCCGACGGCGTGCCGCTGGTGTTCGCCATCCACGGCGGTGGCTACGTCACCGGCGACAAGGACATCATGGCCGCCATCGCCGAGGTGCTGACCGCTGACGGCTACGCGGTCGTCAGCCCGAATTATCGGCTGGGCACCTTCCCCGACCCCATCGACGACATCACGTGCGCGCTGGCGTGGGCGTTGACCGAGGGCGCACAAGCCTATGCGTTCGACCTCAGCCGCGTGGTCATCACCGGCGAGTCGGCGGGGGGCAATGCCGCCGCGTTGCTCAGCGCACACGACGACCTCGGGCGCTTCCTGACCGATTGCCCGCACGCCCTACCGGACGGGTTCGCGTTCGCCGCCGCCGTGCCGTATTACCTGTATGGCGACATGACCACCTGCACCGACAATTGCCGTCTGTTGCGCCAAGTCACCGGCGTGTACCTCGACACCCCGATTGGGACGGCCACCGCCGACCAATTGCGCGAGGCGTGGGGCGAGGCGTCGCCACTGGTCTGGATTGACGGCAGTGAGCCGCCGACCCTCGCGATTCACGGGCGCATCGACGACATCGTGCCGTATAGCGAGACCGAGCTGTATGTGCAGGTGCTGACCGAGGCCGGTGCGCCGATTGAGGCGTATTACCTCGACGACGCCCCGCACGGTTACATCAAGCACCCCGACCACCCCGCCGCGCAAGAGTCCGCCGCCGAGGTGGTGCGCTTCTTGGGCGCGCTGTGGGAGGCGCAGGCCGAGGCCGAACAGCCCTAAAACGCCGGGCGGAACACCACGCGGTAGGACGCCCGCGTCTGGCGGCCTGCCGCGTCGATGCACCCCGCCGACACCACCGGCTCGGACGGGTCGCTCAGGCCGGGCATATCGACCGTGTAGGCGAGGTCGGGCGACATCTCGAAATCGGCGAAATCGGCACCGCGCCCGGGCTTGACGCCGGTTACGAACACACTCTCGCCGTCGCTCCAGCGGGCGCGCACGCGCTGCCCGGGGAGCGGCGCGCCACCCGTCTGCTGCACATACACCTCAATCAAGGCCGGAAAATCGGCATCGCAGAAGCGCTCCAGCCGCACGATGACGAACGCCTGCTGCGGCGCAACGGTCGGGGCGACCCGCACGGTCGGCGTAGCGGTCGGCCCCTCGCTGAAACCGTCGGGCGTCGGGGTCTTGGTCGGCGGGGGCGGCAGGGTCGGGGTGGCCGCAATCGCGAGGTTGGGCGTCACGCTGGGCACCGGCGCGGCGGGCATGAGCTGGTCGGCACAGCCGGTGCGCCCCTGTAGCTGATAAAACGTCATCATGGCGCGGATGGCGCGGTCGCCCCCGGGCTCGGCCACCGTGCCGGTGCGGGCGAGGTCACAGGCCAGCTCGGCCACATATTGGATTGGGTCACCGGCGATGCGCAACTCCAGCAGGCGGGTCACGGCGCGGCTCAGGTCGCTGTCGTGGCCATAGGCCAACATGACCGCCGCCACGTAATCAGCCTGCCCTTGCCGGTTGAGCTGCCACGGCGCGGTATCGACCTCTTCGACCGGCGCGACCACCCACGCCACATACAAGCCCCCTGCGATGCCCAGCACGAGGCCGAACACCAAGACCGCCAACGAAATCGGGCGGCGCGGGCGATAATAACGGCTGGAGCGCGGCGGGCGGGCGCTGGCCTCTGGGGTGCTCATGGCGTGCTCCCGACCGGCGGGCGGTATGGCTCGAACAATGGCGAGGTGCGCCCCAAGCCCTCGCTCAGGGCAATCAAGGCTTGGATTTCGACCGGGCTGCGCGAGTTGGTGATGTAGCGCTCGGCCTGCCCAAACACGTATTCCGGCACATTTTCGATGCCCAACACGCGCAAACGCTGGATGGCCGCCACCGAATCGGCGTCATCCTGAAACCCTTGTGCCACCATCACGGTGTACTCATCGCGATATTTCGGGTCGAGCGCGCTGATGGGGCTGTTGATGTATTCCAACGGGAACTGCACCCAGCCCAAATACAGCCCGACGCCCAGCCCGAGCAGTGCGCCCAACCCCAACGAGACTAAAAATCGCAGCATCCGCGCCGTTGCTCCTCGCCCGTCTGCCAACCCAACCGTGTGTCGAAAAACAAACGACCCAGCGCGTTAGGATACACGCGCCGAGTCGTTTTGCACAGTCACGGGTGGCGGGCGCTAGACCTGCGAGACGAGGTGAATCACCGTCACGCCGTCGCCGCCCTCGCTGGGCAGGCCGGTCTCCAGCCGCTCAATCAGCTTGTGGCCTTCCAGCAGGTCGCGGATGGCCTTGCGGAGCGCGCCGGTGCCCTTGCCGTGGATGATGCGCCCGAACGGCAGACCCGCGTTGTAGGCCGCATCCACGTAGCGGTCAACCGCTTGCAAGGCCACGTCCACGCGCTGGCCGCGCAAGTCCAGCTCGAGGCCGGGCGATTTGCCCCGCGCATAGACCGTCTCGCTCTCGTCGAGGTCGCGCACCTGCCCGCGCTTCATCTGGCGCTTGGCGCTGGCCTCGCGCTTCTGGAGCTCGCTCAGGTCGGCGCGCACGCGCAGCTTGCCGATGTTCACCAACGCCTCGGTGCCTGAGACCTCGGT
>JALONY010000225.1 GCA_025454715.1 Anaerolineae bacterium | reverse complement strand
TACGGTGCGCTGGCCAACAGCATCAAGACCGACCTGACGCTGGATGAGCTGATTGGCTTGGCGCGTTTGGCGGGCGACATCCCCCGTGACAGCATCACGACCGGCGTGATTGACAACCGTTACGTCACGTTCGCCCAAGACCCGACCGGTGCGGATGTGCTCATCCCGAACATCGGGGCGGTGCGCGGGCTGATTCAGGAGCTCTTTAACCCGCAACCGCCCAAGACGCTGGCCGAGTTGCGGACGTTGGCCGAGCAAGAAGGCTCGACCATCGCGGTCTACAACGGCACCAGCATCGGCGGCCTCGCCAGCCAAACCCGCGACTGGCTGGCCAGCCAGCAGGTGCAAATCGCCAGCGTGGGCAACCTGCCCGTGCCGGACGAGGGCGTGACCCGCGTCCGCGATTACACCGGCAAGCGCTGGACGGCGCGCTACTTGGCGGCCTTGCTCAACGTGCCGGAAGACCGCATCGAGGTCGGCACCGATGGGCTGGTCTCGCAGGACGTGCTGGTCATCGTCGGGGCGGATGTGCAGCCGTTGCTGGCACCACCCACCGCCACGCCGTAAGCCCCCACTTGCTTAGCCGGTGAATAGAAATTGTCGGTGGGGCTTGCCAAGCTTGCCCCACCGCTTTTACAATCAAACCGTTAGCCGTCTAAGGAGACTATGCTGTGCATATCGACGTGATTCACGATACGGCCTGCCCGTGGTGCCGCATCGGCAAGGCCAACCTGCGTAAGGCGCTGGAGATGTGGGCGGGCGATGAGCCGGTGACCATCCAATTTTGGGCATACCAGCTCAACCCCACCCTGCCGCCCGAGGGCTCGACCTTTGCCGAGGTGATGGCGACCAAGTACCGCGGCATCCCGCTCGAGTCGATGTTCGACGGCCCCCGTCGCGCCGGTGCACAGGCCGGTTTGGTGTTCAATTTCGACAAGCTGACCCGCGCCCCCAACACCGTGCTCAGCCACCGCCTGATCGTGATTGCGCCGCCCGACCGGCGTGAGCACGTCATCGACGCGATTTATGACGCCTATTTCCAACACGGCCAAGACATCGCCCGCCTCGATGTGTTGCTCGATTGCGCCGAGCAGGCCGGCATCGACCGCGCATGGGCGCAAGCACAGCTCGAGGGTGAGGCGGGTCTGGCGCAGGTGCTGGAAGAAGCCCGCGTGGTGGCCGAGGCCGGTGTCAGCGGCGTGCCGTTCTTCATCTTCGACCAAAAACTCTCGCTCAGCGGCGCGCAACCGCCCGAGGTCTTCCGCCGCGCCCTCGACAAGGCGCTCGAACTGCGCCAAACCTCGCAAGATTAACAGGAGCACATCCCTCTTATGCACATCGCATTGTTCGGCGGCTCTGGCCGCACCGGCCTGCCCTTGATTGAGCAAGCATTGGCCGCAGGTCACCGCGTGACCGCCCTCGTTCGCACCCCGTCCAAAATCGCCAACCAGAACCCCAACCTGACGCTGATTCAGGGCGACGTGAAAGATGCCGCCGCCGTCTCGAAGACCGTGCAGGGCGCAGATGTCGTGATTTCGGTGCTTGGGCAGGTGAAGGGGCAAGCCACCGATGTGATGGGCTTGGCAGGTCGCAACATCGTGGCCGCCATGAAGCAGCATGGTGTCCGCCGCGTGATTACGCTGACCGGCGCGGGCGTGCGCGACCCCAAGGACAAGCCCAAGCCCATCGACCGCATCATGGGCTTCATGCTCAAGACCTTTGCCAAGGACGTGCTCAACGATGCCGTGGCGCACGTCGAGGCGTTCAAGCAAAGCGACCTCGATTGGACGGTGGTGCGTGGCCCGATGCTGACCGAGGAGCCGATGACCGGCCAGTATAAGGTCGGGATGATTGGTGAGGACCTCGGCATCCGCGTCAGCCGCGCCGACATCGCCGACCTGATGCTGAAGCTGGCCAAAGACGGCGGCTGGTCACGCCAGATGCCGGTGATTGGCTAACACCTCGCACTCCCTCATCCCCCCGTCCCCTTTCTCCCACTGACGGGGCTGAGGGGGTGCAGGACAGGTCTCTAGGCGCTGGTTCTGCTCCCCTCGCCCGTTTTCGGGAGAGGGGTCGGGGGTGAGGGACTCGGTCGGGTGTACTGGGCGGCCTAGCCCTCGTAGGCTTCCTCGGCGTAGCTACGCGCCGTGCCTGCCACCGGCTTGAACGGGTAGCCGTCGGCCTCGGCCTTGGCGATGTCGGCGGCCAAGCGGTCGCGCAATTGGCGCAGGTCTTTGTCGCTCGGGTCGAGCTTCAGGCCGTCTTCCACCAACATCTGCGCGATTTTCCAGACCGCCTTGCCCTTCATCAACAGGCGGGCGAGGTCAACGATGGTCGAGACGATGTCGGCGCGGTCGTTGGCCAAATAAGCGAGGTGCAACGCTTGGCGATAGTGCGGCACCGCCTCGCCCAGCTTACCGGCTTGTTGCGAGGTGTAGCCGAGGTTGGAAAGCTGCACGGCCTCCTCGCGCTTGTCGTTGAGGTCACGGGCGATGAACAAGGCCGACTTGTAGAAGCCGATGGCCTCGCCCCAGCGCTGAAGCTCGGCATAGGCCGACCCCAACGCGCCCTTGGTGCGCCCCTCATAATCGCGCTTGCCCTGCGCCTTGAACAGCGCCAGCGCTTGCTCCCATGCGTCCACGGCGCGCTCGGGGTCGCCGCTGTCCAGTTGAGCATAGCCCAGCTTATATAAAATCAGCGCTTCGTGGGTGCTGTCGTTGGTGTTGCGCGCCAGCGCCAGCGCTTGCCCATACACGCGGGCGGCCTCGGTGCTCTCGCCGATTTGCTGGCGGGCGTCGCCCAACGTGACCAGCAATTGCAGGTGGGTCTCGTCGTCACCTTGCGCCTCGGCCAGCTTGATGCCACGGGTGGCGTGCAAGACGGCGGCTTGGGCGTTTTCGGTCTTCTCGGTCAGCGCGGCCAAGATTTCGAGGATTTCGAGCTGCCCCTTTTGGTCTTCGCGCCGCTCATACGCCTCGAGTGCCTCGTTGTAGGTGGCGATGGCCTCGATCAACATCTCTTGCTCGACTTCGAGGTGCCCAAGCTGGCGCAGCAGGGTGATTTGGCGCGGCAGGTCGCGGTCTTGGCGGGCTTGCCCCAGCGAGGCGCGCAACGCGGCAATCCGCGCCTCGACCGTGACCGGCTCGGTCAGTTGCACCGCGTCGAGGTCTCGGCTGTCTTGCACCAAATCATCGTCTTCGTCGAGGTCGTCCAGCAAGTCTTCGGGGTCGTCCGCGTCGTCTTGGTCGTCCAACGCACCACGGGCGGCTTGCTCGACCACGGCCACCGGCACGCGCTCTTGCACCGGCTCGCTCGAAATCGAGTCGAACACCGCGCCCAGCACGTCTTCCGGCGACTCGTCTTCGTCCTCGTCGTCGATGTCCTCGTCCTCCAGCAGGTCTTCGGGGGCTGACGGCTCTTGATAGGCGGGGAAGGCGGCTGCCCCGACCCCGCGCATCAGCGATAGCTCGTGCAAGAAGCCGCGCCCCTGCACGAACCCACCTGCCCCGTTGAGCGCGTTGACCAGCTTGGTCGTCAGGTCACGATTGCCCTTGGCGTTCGATTCCCGCGCCAGAGCGACGAAATTGTCCATCTCCAGCCCCAAGCGGTCGTGAGCGGCGGGCTGGTCTTTGCCGTTGTCTTGGGCAAAGGTCACCAGCGCATCGCGGACTTTCTCGCGCAGGGCATCGAGCCGCCCCATGCTGGTCAGGCGCTCCACGCAGAAGCGGCGCATCAGGGCGTGGAGGCGGAAGTAGGGCTTGCCGTTGCGCGTGCCACCCTCGGCAAGGCGCAAGCGGGCGAGGCCGGTCAGGGCTTGCTGGAGCGAATCGACCGGCGCGCCGGTCACGAGGTGCAGCACATCGAGCGAGCCGCCGCCGGTGTGCATCGCGCCCAGCATCAAGACCACGCCCTGCAAGGCCGAATTGAGCGCGGCGAAGCTGACGTTGAGCGCCATCCGTACCGGGTCATCTTTGGCGGCGGGGGCGGCTTGGCGCAGGGCGTTGGCGATTTGGGCGGGCTGGAGCTTGTTGGCCAGCAGGGTGCGCGCCGTCACGCACAAGGCGTAAGGCATGTGGCCGAGCAGCTTGGCGATGGCGCGCACGTCGGCATCGCTGTCGGGGCTGGCGAG
>JALONY010000224.1 GCA_025454715.1 Anaerolineae bacterium | reverse complement strand
GTCATCACGACTCTATCATACGCGATTGTACGGCTTAGGGTGGCGCTCAATCGCGGCGCGCCCACGGTGCCAACACCCGCTCGGCCAGCACGATGCTGGCGTAAAACGCGATGCCGATGGCCGACGCCACCACAATCGCCGCCCACGCCCGCGCAAAATTGAAGCCCGCCGCCTCTTGGGTGATGAACACGCCCAGCGTGGCACGCGGCCCCCCGAAGAACTCGGCCACCACCGCCCCAATCATGCTGAGCGGGCTGGCCACCCGCAACGCCGAAAAAATATAGGGCACCGCGTTGGGGATGCGTACCGACCACAACACCTTGAACGGCGTGGCCGCATATGAGCGCATCAATTCGAGCTGGCGCGGCTCAATCAATGTCAGGCCGCGCACGGTGTTAATCATGGTCGGGAAGAACACGATGATCGCCACGATTGCCATTTTGCTGGCGGGGTTGGTCAGGCCAAACCAGTTGTTCATGATGGGCGCAAACGCGATGATCGGGACGCTGTTGGCCGCGATGGCGAACGGCATCAGCGCTTGGCTGACCACCGTCCAACGCGCCGTAATCAACGCGACCAGCACCCCGCTCCCACAGCCGAGGATGAAACCGCCAATCGCCTCGTAAAAGGTCGCGCCGCCACTCTCGAACAATATCGAGCCACGCCCGCTGACCCACGCCTCGAACTCGCCGAACAACTCGCCGCCGATCCCCTACTCGTCGAACGTGTGCGCGTCGCGGAGCAATTCGCGCACCTCGGTGACCAACTGGAAGAAGCGCGGCAATTCGCGGGTCTCGAACGTGCGCGGGTACGGCAAATCGATGTCCAAGACCGCCGTGATGCGCCCGGGGCGCGGCGACATGACCACCACCCGACTGCTCAGGAAGACTGCCTCGGCGATGCTGTGCGTGACGAAGACGACCGTGGTCTGGGTGGCCTGCCACAAGCGCAACAACTCGAGGTTCATGCGCTCACGGGTGAACTCGTCCAGCGCGCCAAACGGCTCGTCCATCAGCAACAGCTTGGGCTGAAACGCCAGCGCCCGCGCAATCGCCACCCGCTGCTGCATCCCACCCGAGAGCTGCCACGGGTAATGCTTGGCGAACTTGCCCAGCTCGACCAACTCCAGCATCTCTTGGGCGCGGCGCTGGCGCTCGGCCTTGGGGATGCCCATGATTTCCAGCGGGAGCTGCACGTTTTGGCTGACGCTACGCCAGTCGTAGAGCGTGGCGGCCTGAAACACCATGCCATAATCGCGGTCGAGGCGGGCGGTGGCGGGCGGTTTGCCGTTGACGGTCAAGTCGCCACTGCTGGGGGCGTCGAGGTCGGCAATCAGGCGCAGCAGGGTCGATTTGCCGCACCCCGACGGGCCAATCAGGCTGATGAATTCGCCCGCTTGGATGTCCAGCGTGACGTTGGTCAGCGCGGTCACCGGCTCGGCGTTGCGGGTGCGGTAAATTTTTTGGACGCCGACGGCGCGGACGACCGGTGCAAGGGCTTGGCTCATGGCAGGACGTTCCTTAAAACCAGCGCGTGACAAGGTTGCGATATTCTAGCGCCCGCCCGCCCACTTGGCGACAAACTCGCTCAGACGGCTTATGGCCAGCCACGCTCGGCCACGAACGCTGGCCAATCCGCCCCGTCCATCAGGATGGGCGTGAAGCGGTCGCCATCGATTTCGGTGAAGACCACCCGCCGCGCCTGCGCCACCTGCCCCGACACATAGGCGGGGTCGGTGTTGTCGTCCGTCCAAAACGGCGCAAACTCATAGGTCGGCGGGCGCTGGAACGACGGTGTGTAGAGATAATAGGTAAACGGCGGGTAATCGCGCCCGTCGAGGGCGCGGAACGTCAGGTGATAGCCCGCATACCCCAGCATGAACATGGTCGCCTCGGAGCCGGTCAAGAACCAGCGGCGGTCATAATAAGCGCCCAAGAACGCGGGCGTATTGACCATCACCACGCCCTCGGGGTCGGGCGAGACCAGCGCGTACAGAGCGCGGTGATACTCGGCCTGCGCAATGGCCTCGGTGCGGCGCGCCGCGTTGAACAACAACGACACCCCCACGCTCACCACCATCACCCCGACCACGCCAGCGCGCACCCAGCGGCGCGGGTGGCGCAACCCCGCCCACAACACCACGCCCCAAAACACCCCCATCCCGACCGCCGCCGTGGTCATGACGTGCGGGGAGCCTTTGACGTACTCGGTATCGGTCAGGATGAGCGCGGGCGCGGCCAACCCGACGAACGCCAGCACGCCCATCACGGCGGCGCGCCAGCGTGCCCGCCCAGCCACCCACACCCCACCCGCCACCACGCCCGCCAACAACGCCAACATCGGCAGGGTGCGCGGCTCGGCCAGTGTGCCCACCACGTCACCGGCGCGGCGGATGAGCGCGAAAAACGGGAAGGCGAACCCCTGCCCGAACACCGCCAATGAACTGGGGGCTTGGTCGAGGTAGAGCGTGAGCGGCCCCGCCGCAGGGCGCGGCACCATGCCATAGCGCACCAAAAAGCCGCCCGTCAGCAACGCCAACGGCACGACCAGCGCCCACAGCCGCCCGTTGCGCCACACGCCCCACCCGCGCACCGCCCATGCCGCCAGCACCATCAGCGGGGCGACGACGATGCCGACCTCTTGGCTGAACAGCGCGACGAAGGCCGCCCCCCACGCCAACACCAGCGCCACCCCGCCGCGCCGCCCGTCCAGCCACATCAGCCCGAAGACCAGCGTCATCACGAGGCCGAACGCCACCATCAAATGGAAGATGGCCGCAATCCACGTCACCGAGCGGTAGGTGTAGGGGTACAGCACGAAGGCGCACCCCGCCAGCACCCCGCCCCACGGGCTACCGGTCAACCGTTGCCCGATGGCGCCGACCCCCGCCGCCGTCGCCGCATAAATCAGCAGGTTGAAGGCGTGCAGGCCGAACACGTCCCAGCGCCCATCGGCCTGATAGGCCAACTCCATCACCGTAAACCCCAGCGGGCGGTAATACTGGTACGAGGCCGAGCCGTTCCAAAAGCGCACCCCGTGGGTGCCCACGTTCTGGAAATCGTGAATCATGGTGTGCAGGTTGCCGTCGTCCAAAAACGGCGGCAAATCGAGCGTGTAGCTGAACAACCAGACGGCCAACAAAGCCGGAATCAGCGCGGGGAGCGTGCGTTTCATAAGGGGTCAGACCTTGTGCTGCAAGGGCGCAGCATCAGGATAGCGGCGCGCCGTCAGGCCTTCAAGACCAACAAATTCCCCAGCGTATCGGCAGCCTGCCCCAAGATTTGCGCGGCCTGCTGCCCCGCTTGCTCCGCGCCGATGACCAACAGATCGGGGCGCGAGTCCAGACACTCGCCGACCACCGCCGCGACGAACGTGCCCTCACGGACTTTCAAGCGTCCCTCGCGCCCCATGCTTTGCAAGACCAGCGCGAGGTCGGCCACGTGCGCCCCACGCGGGTCGGTCGGGTTGAGGTAAGCGGCGTGGGTGCTGAGGATGGGGGTGGAGCTGATGCCGGTGGCAGCCAAGAGCGTGACCTGCGCGCCGTGCGCCCGCGCCAGCCACCCTGCCCACTCCGCCGCTTGCCAGTCGGGGGCACCACTGCGGATGGCGACCACGATGTGTTGAATCGGGCGGGCGGGGTCGAGGCACAGCCAAACCGACGCCTCGGGGCGCAACACCACCATCTCGCGGCGCTGCGGCGACAGGTCATACGACAGCAACAGGCGCGGGACGAGGTGGCTATCGAACGCCAAAAACGGCAAGGCGGGCAAAATCACCCGCTGGGCGTAAGCCGTCAGCATCGGGCGCAAGGGCACGCTACCGCCCAGCGCCACCCCACCCCGCGCCGCGTCGTGCGACCATGCCTCGAGCAAGGCGGCGCGGATGGCCTCGGGGTCACTGCGGACGAGCGCGAGGTTGTGCCCCAAGACCGACTCGATGCGCTGGCGGGCGGTCGGGTTGGCGGGGTCGGCCAACGCCACCGTGACCGAGTCCTCATCCTCGGCCACCACCAGCGCCAAGTGGTGCAACGCCAGCGCCCGGGGCAAGCGGCGCACCAGCAATGGGTCGAGCGACACGTTCGAGAGCGCCAGATACGCCGTCATGCCGTCGGCGACCGCCGCACCAGCGCATACCCGACGCCCGGGATGGCCTCGATTTCGGTCTGGGTCGGGCTGGCCTCGTCGGGGATGAGCTTCTTCCGCAGGCGATAAACCAACTGCTTGAGCATGGCCTTGTCGCCGCCGCCCGCCCCATACACCGCCTCAATCAGGCTGTTGGTCGGCAAGACCTTCTCGCTGTTGACCAGCAGTGACTCCAACAACTTGAACTCGAGCGGGGTGAGTTGTATCGCTGGCTCCCCCTCACGCTCCACGCTGTGGCGGTCGGGGATGAGCGTCAAATCGAGAAAGCTCAGGCGCTTGGACGGGCTGGGCGCGCCGCTACGCCGCAACACGGCCTGCAAGCGCGCCACCAATTGGGCGGGGCTGAACGGCTTGGTGATGTAATCATCCGCGCCCAGCCCCAGCCCAAACACCACGTCATTGTCACTGTCCAGCACGGTGAGCATGACGATGGGGACGTTCGATTGGGCGCGGATGCGCTGACAGACCTCGCGCCCGTCCAGCTTGGGAAGCTGGACATCCAGCACCACCGCCGTCGGTTGCTCGGCCTCGAAGCGCGCCAAGGCCGCCTCGCCGTCATGCGCCAACACCGTCTCGAAACCGGCGCGGCGGAGCGTGAACGCAATCACGTCCGCCAACACCAAGTCATCATCCACCACCAAAATCCGCATTGCTCACCTCATACCGTCATATCGTTCGTTTTAGGGCGCACGCCGCGCCCACAACCCCACCGCATCGA